>JAZOUZ010000001.1:0-3442 GCA_045658505.1 Candidatus Onthoplasma sp.
ATTGTCCTTTTTCTTATTAATCCAACAATTAGTATTTTTTTGTTGGACATTAATTTTTAATTGATTGTATTTATCTAAATAATATAATATAATTTCATTAATTAGTCAAGTGTTGGAATAATGCTTTGATTAAAATAAAAAAAGGAGGAAGGTTATGAAGAAAAGCCATTTCGCTATACTTGTACTCAGCGTAATATCTGGACTATTATTCTCGTTAGGTATGTGCATGTGCTTAGTATCTGAATGGAATTTACTTGTACCAGGTATCGTATTGACATCTATTGGGGGTGTTATTCTTATCACGATTGGTATCATTGCATTTATTAAGAATAAAAAAGTAAGTAGTAATATCAACTGGAAGTTAGTAGGAAAGATTTCTTATGCTGTAGCATCTGCATTAGTTCTAGGTCTAGGAATGTGCATGATCATGGTATGGGATCTAATGATCGCTGGTATTGTAGTAGGAACAGTAGGAATATTAATGTTATTATTCTTGATCCCTATGTTCTTTGGATTAAAGAAATAAACTAATTTTCTTCGCTATCGTTTGAAAATATAGTTTGTTATTAGCAAAAAAAGAAGACTAAATTTAGTCTTCTTTTTTCTAATATATATTTTTTATCTCTTCTCGATTAGTTTCATGTCGACTCTGCCACGTTCGTCTATTTTGATAGTCTTCACTAAAACTTTGTCGCCTACTTTTACTACATCTTCTACTTTCTCTACACGTTCCTTGCTAAGTTTAGAAATGTGTACCATTCCTTCCTTACCAGGAGCTACTTCTACGAAAGCACCGAATTGAGTAGTACGAGATACCACGCCTTCGTATTCGCAGTTTAGTTCGAAGTCAGTGGCGATATTTAGGATCATAGTCTTAGCCTTATTGATCATCTCTTGATCAATACCTGCTACGAATACATCGCCTTCGTCCTTGATATCAATCTTAACGCCTGTAGCATCGATGATTTGGTTGATTACTTTACCACCGCTACCGATAACTTCACGAATCTTATCTGGATCGATCTTGAATGATACGATCTTAGGAGCATACTTAGATAATTCTTTTCTAGGTTCTTTGATAGTCTTCATCATTAGTTTCAAGATCTCAAGACGACCAAGTCTAGCTTGCTCTAGAGCAGTAGTAAGGATATTTCTATCAATACCATGAATCTTGATATCCATTTGAATAGCAGTAATACCTTTAGTAGTACCTGTTACCTTGAAGTCCATATCTCGTAAGAAATCTTCAAGCCCCTGAATATCAGTAAGCACTGTTACTCTATCGCTATCTTTGTCTTTCATTAGACCCATAGCAATACCTGCTACAGGAGCCTTGATAGGAACACCTGCGTCCATAAGAGCTAATGTACTACCACAAGTAGACGCCATAGATGTAGAACCATTAGATGACAATACATCACTAACTGTACGAATCGCATATGGGAACTCTTCTTCACTAGGAAGAACAGCCAACAATGCACGTTCAGCCAACGCACCATGACCGATCTCACGACGACCTGGACTTCTTAGTGGCTTCGCCTCTCCTGTGGTGTATCCCGGCATATTGTATTGGTGCATATATCTCTTGTACTCTTCTGTATCTAAGCCCTCTAACTCTTGAGCTTCACTGATCATACCTAATGTACAAGTAGTCAATACTTGAGTCTGTCCACGAGTAAACACACCTGAACCATGTACTCTAGGAAGTAATCCTACTTCGTTCCAAATAGGACGAATCTCATTTGGTTTTCTACCATCTGGACGGATTCCCTTGTATAAAATCTTGTGTCTAACTGTTTCTTTCTTGATATTATATAATACTTGTCCGACAGCCTTCATATCGTCTGGGAAAATCTCAGCAAAGTGCTCTGATACTTCTGCATCTAACTGATCTTCTAAATCTTGACGAATATCTCTGTCGTAACACTCGAATAATTCTTCTACCTTGCTAGTAGCATATTCACGAACTGCCTTCTCTACCTCTTCTGGAATAACATCGAAAGCAACCTTATCAGTTTTCTTAATTCCAAGATCCTCAATCATCTTTTCTTGGAATGCTACTTGTTTCTTGATTTCAACGTGTGCGAACATAATAGCATCTAACATTAAGTCTTCGCTAACTTCCTTCGCTCCAGCCTCTACCATAAGGATAGCTTCTTTAGTACCACTAACTGTTAGATCAATAGTACTATTATTTAATTGCTCTACAGTAGGGTTTACTACGAACTTGCCATCTACACAGCCGATCTTCACTGATCCTGTCGGACCTTCGAATGGAATATCGCTAGTAGATAATGCTATCGAGCTACCTAGCATTGCTAATGGCTCTGGTGCAATGTCTGTATCTACTGATAACGGAGTCGCTATAATAGTTACATCATTATAGAATCCCTTAGGGAATAATGGTCTAAGTGGACGATCGATAAGTCTGCTCTTTAGTATCGCAGAATCACCCGGACGACCTTCACGCTTCTTCCAGCCTCCTGGAATCTTGCCTACGCTATACATTTTCTCTTCGTAATCCACACTAAGTGGGAAGAAATCCATGCCTGGACGAGGTGCTTTTGACATTGTAGCATTTACCATTACTACAGTATCTCCACATCTCACGATACAGTGTCCATTGGCCTGACCACAGTATCTACCTAACTGAATACTCACTTCTCTTCCGCCAATTTCAGTCTTGTAAGTTGTGTCTTTCATACTTCTCCTTTAATTTAACCGAGATGATTATATCACACATTTCAAAAAAAATAAATAGTTTTCATATTATTTCGCCAAAATATTTCTCTACTATTTTGAGAGTAGAAAAAAGACTCTACTCCGAGTCTTTCTTCAAAAATTCTAAAATATTACTAATTGGTACAGCAAATGAAACTCCTTGTATAACTTCTCCACTTTGGTCTTTTAATCTAAAACTGATAATTCCTACCAAATCACCATTTTTGTCAAAAACAGGTCCACCACTATTACCCTCATTAATAACCAAACTAGTTTGAACCGCCTGTCTAGTTGTATTATTATAAATTACATTTCTTAATTTGCTTGATATTACACCAGAAGTAAATGACAGTCCAAAACCATTAGGATTCCCTATTGTGTAGATTGTTTCTCCATTCTGCAAGTCAGTTTCAATCTTAAAATAATTTGTATTTTTCTTGTCAATTTTAATAGTTGCTAAATCATGATCTTCACTTATATTCAAAATCTCTGCATCTATCCATACTTCCTCATATGCCAATCTCACTTTTACAATCGTATAGTTCGTATTAGTAGCTTCATTATATACAACATGCTTATTCGTAAGAATCATACCATTACTATCAATAAAACAACCAGTTGCATATCCCCAAGTTTCTTCATCGTTAGTTACTTTTACCTCTACACATTTCATTATTGTAGCATCAAATAAGTCTTCTGTGCTGTTAAATGAAAAGAAATG
>JAZOUZ010000002.1:0-18995 GCA_045658505.1 Candidatus Onthoplasma sp.
GAGCATGATATTTCAGTTATTACAGGAATGCAGATGTGCAAAATAATTGAAAAAAAATATAAAATAGAGAAAATTTATTTGGGATTAAATAATAAATTTTATTTAGCAACAAAAATTAATGATCTTAGATATTTCGCCGACAAAGGTAATATAAAATTGCCAGAAATTAATATAGTCGATAATGCTATATATCGAAAAGGAATCCTAAATAAGAAAGTATCAGATATAGAATGTATTATTAATTGTTGTCATGGCGGGGTTGGCGAGAATGGAGATCTTGCAGGCTTCTTTGAAACTATGGGGATAAAATATACTAGTGCGAATAGTCTAGCGAGCCATATCGCAATGGATAAAAATTTGGCTAAGACTTTACTACAATCAATAGTGCCGACGATTTCAGGTGTCAAGATTACCAAAGAAAATTTTGATAATATGATTAAAAAAGTAGATGAAGAATTCCCTAATGATCTAATAGTAAAACCTAATTCGTTAGGGTCTAGTATTGGAGTAAAGGCATGTAATAAAGGAAATTACATAGATCAGATACATGCTATATTTGAAATGAACGATAATGCTCTAGTAGAAGACAGAATTGTAAATATTAGAGAATATAATCAGGCGTGTATTAAAACTAAAGATGGACTTTTGCTTAGTGATATTGAAGAGCCAATATCAAAGTCGGATATATTGTCATTCAGTGATAAATATGAATCAAACTGCAAATCCAAAGGGCAAGATAGGATCGTACCTGCCGATATAGATGAAGAACTAAAAAATAAAATCAACGCTATGACTAAATTGATTTATTCAGCACTAGATATGAATGGCGTGGTTAGGATTGATTATATATATGATGCCGACAATAACGAAATCTATTTTAATGAGATTAATACCATTCCTGGAAGTATGTCATATTATCTATACGAACCGATAGGAATAGACTATATCTCTCTCGTGGAGATGCTAATAGAAAATTCTACAATTCCAAAATGTTATAAGTATTATGATACTAAAATCTTGGAAGAAAAGAGAGTCTAATAGGATTTTAATTACAAAATCATAAAAATCAGTATAATTCAATTATATTGGTTTTATAAAATTGGCAAAATTGATTTGCTAATTTTTTTTAATTTTGTTATACTAAAATGGTAAGAAAAAATTAGTAAAAAGGGAGAATGTAAGTGGCTAGTTATGATTCAAAAGATTTAGTAGTATTAGAAGGGCTAGATGCTGTTCGTATGCGCCCTGGTATGTATATCGGTACAACGGGCGTGAAAGGACTCCATCATATATTGTGGGAGATTATAGACAACGCTATCGATGAAGTGGCGAATGGATATGGTAATAAAGTAGTAGTTACTCTTCACAAAGATGGCACAGCATCTGTATTAGACAATGGTCGTGGCATTCCGGTGAGTCCGCATCCAAAGCTCAAGATGAGCGGTGTAGAAGTCGTATTTACACAACTCCATGCAGGTGGTAAGTTCGGTGATGGTAATTACAAATATTCTGGTGGACTACATGGTGTTGGAGCATCTGTAACTAATGCACTCAGTAGATATCTAGAAGTAACAGTATACAAAGATGGCAAGAAGTATTTTGCTCGTTTTGAGTCAATCGAGAAGGGTGGCAAAGTGCATAGTGGTGTGCCTGTAGAGAAATTGAAAGAATTAGGTAACACGACTCTAAAGGGTACTTATGTACGATTCCTTCCAGATGATAGAGTATTCAAAGATTGTACATTTGATTATCGTACAGTTCGTGAGAGATTACAAGAGACTGCATTCCTTAATAAAGGTGTGCATATTGAATTAGTGGACGAGCGTACTAATAAGCAAGAAACATTGTGCTATGAGGGTGGTATTAGAGACTATGTGACACACTTGACTCAAGACAAGAGTCCATTATTCTTCCCACCAATATATATAGAGAATGAGATAGAGGATACATATGTATCGCTCGCTATTCAATATGTAGATAACTATAATGAAAATATATTTAGTTATGTTAATAACATTCCTACTCCAGAGGGTGGTACTCATGAGGTTGGATTCAAGATCGCTCTTACGAAAGTATTAAACGACTTCGCTAAGAAACATAATCTCATTAAAGAGAAAGATGAAGCTTTTATTGGAGATGATTTCCGCGAAGGAATAGTGGCTGTATTGTCTATTAAGATGAAGAATGTTCAATTCGAAGGTCAGACTAAGACCAAACTAGGTAACGTAGAGGCTAGATCTAGAGTAGAGAGTGTATGTACTCAGGGATTAAATGAATTCTTCGCAACAAAAAAGAATGAGAATATTGGTAATATCATCATAGACAAGGCTAAAGGGGCAGCAAAAACTCGTGCAGCGACCAAGAGAGCAAAAGAATTATCTCGTGCAAAGAACTCTATAGAAGGCAGTATGCTAATTGGACAACTCGCTAACTGTAGTAGCCGAAATCCAGATATTAATGAATTGTTTATCGTAGAGGGTAAGTCTGCAGGTGGTACAGCTAAGCAAGGTAGAGATAGATATTTCCAAGCGATATTACCACTTCGTGGTAAACCTCTAAATAGTGAGAAAAAGCGTATTGATCAAGTACTTGCTAATGAAGAAATTCGTACAATCATTGGAGCACTTGGTACAGGTATTGGCGAAGATTTCAAACTCGATAATCTAAAATATAACAAGGTCATAATCCTAAGCGATGCCGATCCTGATGGTATGCATATTAGATGTATATTGCTTACATTCTTCTTTAGATATATGCGTCCGCTAATTATGAATGGTAATGTGTATGTGGGTATGCCACCATTGTATAAAGTGAAGACCAAAGATAAAGAATGGTATCTATATTCTGATGAAGAATTAGAAGAAGTGAAGAGTAATCTCAAGAATTATACAGTGCAACGTTATAAAGGACTAGGAGAGATGAGTGATAGGCAATTAAAAGATACTACACTCGATCCTGCTAAGCGAAATATTATCCGTGTTAGTGTAGAAGATGCTGTGATGGCGGATAAAGAGATCTCTATGTGGATGGGAGACGATATTGGACCTAGAAAAGACTATATTAATCGTTATGCGAACTTTAATAGAGTAGATAATTTCGATAAAGAGACAGAGGAGGAAAGTAATGAGTAAGAAAGATAAACTAGATCAGATCAAGAATGTAATTCCTACCGGTCAATTATTTGAGAAGACAGTAGAAGAAGTATTATCTACTTCAATGCTACCATATAGCGAATATGTTATTATGGATAGAGCATTACCTAGAGTAGAAGATGGACTAAAACCCGTACAGCGTCGTATCTTATATGACATGTTAGAGTTGGGACTCACTCCAGATAAGGAATATAAAAAATCTGCGCGTGTAGTAGGTGATACTTTAGGTAAATTTCACCCACATGGTGATAGTTCAGTATATGGTGCACTAGTGCGTATGGCACAAGATTTCGTGATGGCAGAGCCTTTGATCGAAGGTCAGGGCAACTTCGGATCAATCGACGGAGATAGTGCTGCGGCGATGCGTTACACAGAGTGTAAGTTGACTCCGCTAGCGATGGAACTCATGAAGGATCTAGAGAAGGATACCGTAAACTTTAGTTTCAACTTTGATGATTCACTGAAAGAACCAGACTATATGACGGGACGATTCCCAAATCTATTCGTCAATGGTGCAACAGGTATTGCTGTAGGATTGGCTACTAATATACCTACACACAATTTAGGAGAGATGATAGATGGTTGCGTAGCATATATAGATAATCCTAATATCTCGCTTGATGAGATGATGGAGTATATTAAGGGTCCAGACTTCCCTACAGGTGGAGAGATCTCTAGATCAAATGATATGAGAGAAGCCTACATGACAGGTAGGGGAAAGGTGGCAATTAGAGCAGTCTTCCACCTAGAAGATGAGAAGAATGGCAAGACTAATCTTGTAATCACCGAACTTCCTTATCAGGTGAACAAGGCAGAATTCCTAAAGTCAGTAAGTAATCTAAAAGAAAAGTTCAAAGACGAACTAGCAGATATCTATGATATTTTAGATGAATCTAGTAGCGAAGGTATGCGTGCTGTCATTACGTTCAAAAAAGATGCCGATATAGACAATGCTATAGCATTACTCATCAAGCATACAGATATGCAAATCAATTTCAACTACAACGTCGTGGCGATCGCAGATGGCAGTCCTAAGCAATTAGGTCTAATGGATTACTTGTCTTATTATATCAAGTTTCAATTAGATATTATTGTGCGTAGGACCAAGTTTGAATTAGAGAAGGCAAAAGCCAGAGCGCACATTTTAGAAGGTTTAGTAATAGCGATTGCTAATATTGATGAAGTAATTAGAATTATCAAATCATCTGCATCTACCAGTGATGCCAAGACAAAACTTGTAGAGAGATTCTTGCTAAGCGAGATCCAAGCGCAGGCAATACTAGACATGAGACTCAGTAGACTCACTAACCTAGAAGTAGAGAAGCTAGAGCAAGAATTAGCAGAACTAAGAAGACTAATCGAAGAATTAACTGCGATCTTAGGTAGTGAGAAAAAGCAATACTCTGTAATTAAGAAAGAAATGTTGGAATTGAAGAAAAAATATGCAACTCCAAGAAAAACTAAGATAGTAGACACATTCGAGACATATGATATTACTCCTATTGAGAAATTGTTAGACACAGAATGTGTGGTGGCGGTAACAAATGATGGATTAAGACTCAAGACTTTAGATCTAAAGCAGATCCAAAATGCTAGTCCAGACTATAAGTATGATAATATGCACTCTGTACACAAAGTAATCGCGCATACTAGTATGAATAGTAATGTATGCATATTTACTAATTTTGGTAATTTCTTCAAAATGCAGGTAAGAGATATACCATCTGCTAAATTTACTCAGAAGGGCACACCGCTTAGTCAATTATCTAACGCTGAGACTAAGGAAAAAATTATTGCACTATTCGACGAGAAAGATATGCTAGCTAATGCAGAACTAGTGATGGCTACTCAGGACGGATATGTTAAGCGTGTGGAGACTAGCGAATTTGCTAATCTAAAGAGTGGTAGTATTGCATTGAAATTAAAGGATTTCGATCGAGTCATAATGTGTCAGATCAATGATAATCTACCATCTATGCTTATGGTTAGTAGCGATGGTATGGCGATCAACTGTGAGTACAAGACTGTTCCTGTTACTAAGAGAAATAGCGGTGGTGTAATCGGTATGAATCTCAATGACAAAGCTAAGACTATATTCGCCGGACAAGTGAATACTCTTGATAGAGTATTAATCGTAACACCTGAAGGCAATGCTAAGAAATTTAGTCTAAATGAGATTCCTATCGGTCAGCGAAATCGTAAAGGACTCAAGATTACTACAGGTAAAGATGAGATATTTATGATACTCTCTCCAATTGTTACAGGACAGATTGTCCTAGAAGACAAAAAAGAGATTCATGTCGTTGATGTCAACGATATCGCCATTCAAGAGCGTACTGCTTCATGTAAGCCACTCATCAAGAAAGTAAAAATGGAACTTAAAGAAGTTGGATTATATCTTAATTAATAATAAAGATCGCTAATAATAGCGGTCTTTTTATATTTTTATATTGTTTTTAACATTTTATGACAATAAAATCATATTTTAATATATGGAAGCATCTTTCTTAGAACTAAGATCTAAGCAAGTAATAAATACCATCGATGGAAAATGTCTGGGGCATATCTCAGATATGATATTTGATGTGGGTACTGCCTGTGTGTTAGGTTTTGTCGTTCCACAGCACGATGGTGGTTTTTGGGGATTATTTCGCGGTGGTAAAGATTTGTTTATTCCATATGATTGTGTATGCAAGATAGGCGTAGATGTGATATTGGTGGATATATCAATAGAGAATAAAGCACCTAGAAAAGGTAAGGAGGATCGTCCAAGAATACAATCTGTAGTAGAATCTTAAAAAAAGTACCTCAATTTGTTTGTCAAAAGAATTCGAAATATGTAAAATATACTTAGGAGAAAAATTATGAAATGTATATTTTGTGGCAATCAAGAAAGTAAGGTTGTAGATAGTAGATATTTGAAGGATACTAGTATTCGTAGAAGAAGAGAGTGTCTTGGCTGTGGTAAGAGATTCACTACATATGAGTCTGTAGAGACTAATCCTATGGTAGTTACCAACGTAGATAATGTGCGTGAGCCATTCAAACGTGAGAAATTATCAGAAAGTATTAGATATGCTACTTATTGTGTAGATCTAAGTGTGGAGTTAGAAGATATTGTAGATAATATCGAGAATAAACTGCTAATGCTTCAGAAACAAGAGATCAGTACTAAAGATATCGTAGCTATAGCATTAGATGTATTAATGGAAGTAAGCAGCATGGCATCACTAGTGTATTTCACTCAGCATACAGAATGTGCTACTTTTGACGATATTCGCAGATTTATTAATAGATAATGTGAGTTGCCTTTTGGCAACTTTTTTTGTTAGACGTGTAAATATATTTGTCAAAAAAATATTTTTATAGTATTATAGCGGTATGAACAAAAGAAGATTATTCATCTCAATATTAGGTGCTACAGCAGGAATGTTATTCTTGGCTTTTATTTGTTTGGCTGTATTGGTTAAGAAAAATTATTTATTCGATATTGATAGTAAGGCAATAGATATAGTGAATAATATTAGAAACGTTGGACTGACTAATTTCATGAAAGTATTTACATATTTAGGTTCGGTCATTATATTGATACCTATCGCTTTAATACTTTTCTTCATTATAAAAGGTAAAAGAGAGAAGATATTTATTGTATCGACATTTGCTATCGCGGGATTATTAAGTACTATTATGAAATACCTAGTAGGACGTGGTAGGCCTGTCGGTGTGGCGATTATTGAAGAAGTAGGATATAGTTTTCCATCAGCTCATACCATGCTTAGTCTAGTAGTATATGGTATGGCGATATATTTGATACTGAAGTTAATGAAAAATAAACCCCTCAAAATAGTGCTTAGCATATTGCTATTCATAGTAATTATTTCAGTAGCACTTAGTAGGGTATATTTAGGTGTACATTTCATGACTGATATATTCGGAGGTTGGATATTAGGATTCTTCGTGTTGGTGGTCTGTATTACCTGTTATGAATTTGCATTCAAGCGAGAAAAAACTTAGGTTTTGTCTTGCTTTTTTATTTTTTTTGTGTTAGAGTGTACTAGAATTAAGTAAATTTTAAGGAGTAAATCGTGATAACAGTAAGTAATGTATCAGTTCAGTTTGGTAGTCGAAAATTATTCGACGAAGTAAATCTAAAGTTTAGTAAAGGTAATTGCTATGGTGTGATCGGTGCTAATGGTGCGGGAAAGTCTACATTCATGAAAGTATTGGCAGGAGATCTCGAGCCAAACAAGGGAGAAGTAATAATCCCGGCGAAAGAGCGTCTGTCAGTGCTCGAGCAGAACCAAGAGAAATATAATGATTGTACCGTTCTTCGTACAGTGCTCATGGGACACAAGCGTCTAGTAGAGATTATGGACGAGAAAGAAGTGTATTATGCCAAAGCAGATTTTACTGAAGAAGATGGTATACGCCTTAGCGAATTAGAGGCCGAGTTTATGGAACTCAATGGTTGGGACGCAGAGAGTGAAGCAGAGAGTCTACTAAACTCATTAGATATCCCTAAAGAGTTGCATTATGAATTGATGGCTAATGTAGATAGTAAGATCAAGGTAAAAGTATTGCTTGCGCAGGCCCTTTTCTCTAATCCAGACAACCTTATCCTAGACGAGCCGACCAACAACCTAGATGTGAAGACTATTAGATGGTTAGAAGACTTCATTCTAAACTTCGAGAATACTATCATAATTGTCAGCCACAATAGACATTTCTTGAATAAAGTATGTACACACATCTGTGATATTGATTATGGTAAGATCAACTTATATCTAGGTAACTATGATTTCTGGTATGAATCTAGTCAATTAGCATTGAAGCAACAAAAAGATCAAAACAAGAAAGCAGAGCAAAGAGCAAAAGAACTTCAAGAATTTATCGCGCGTTTCGCTGCTAATGCATCTAAGTCTAAGCAAGCTACTAGTAGAAAGAAGGAATTGGAGCGTCTAACTATTGAAGATATCAAGCCAAGTAGTAGAAAATATCCATATATTGACTTCAAGTTTGAACAACGAATAGGTAATGATATTTTATTTGTAAAGAATCTCACCAAACCAGGATTATTTGAGAATGTATCATTCACACTTCGTCCAGATAATAAGGTAGCGATCATGTCAGATAATAGTAATGTGGTTACTGCATTATTTGATATTCTAGCAGGTAAAGATACTGACTACAAGGGAGAGGTAATATGGGGAAAAACTATTACTACTACTTATCTACCGCAGAATAATAATGACTATTTTGAGGATTGCGACTTGTCTTTGGTAGATTGGATCGGTCAATACACTAAAGAAACTGATGCTACTTTCCTACGCTCTTGGCTAGGCAGAATGTTATTCAGTGGAGAAGAGGCGGACAAGAAAGCAAAAGTACTATCTGGTGGTGAGAAAGTTCGTTGTATGTTGGCTAAGATGATGTTGGAGGCTGGTAATGTGTTGTTATTAGACGAACCTACCAACCACTTAGACCTAGAGTCTATCACTGCACTTAATAAGGGTATGGAGAAGTTTGATGGTTGTATGTTATTCTCTACTCATGACGAAGAGATTATCTCTACAGTTGCTAATCGTATCATTCGCATCAATTCTACTCTTGAATATGATAGAGATATTGACTACGATGCTTATTGCGAGACAGAAATGAAAAAATAAAGATTTAGACATCGACGTATGTTGATGTCTTTTTTTTATTATTAATTCATATATTCATATATGAGTATGTTAGATGAAATTGATAGATTAATGGATAGCGCTAATATTTCACTAGATTATCGTACGATCAATCTTGGTGGTAATAAGTTTTATATAGAAGGGATTAAGAGTGTAATTAGTTTTAGTGAAGAGGAGATGTGCTTTCAGATGAAGAAGTCAATGCTGGTAGTATCAGGTAATGATCTAAAAGTAAAATATTTAGACAAAACGACCTGTGTCATTGTAGGTAAAATAATTTCGGCGGTGGTTAGATGAGATTTGATTTGTCAGGATATAATATTGACAATTTGTTGAAGACATTGTATCTCAAGAAAATTACTCTAATCAATATTGTTCGTAAGGGTACAGATCAAGTATCTTTTGATGTACTAGACAAAGATATCAAGAAGGTAAAAAGGCACATAGCGAACTACCAAGTAAAGTCAACGCAATCGATAGTTAGGAGATTACCAAAAATAATGCTCGCTAATATCGGTATCATGATTGGCGTCATTGTTAGTATGGTAATAGGTGCGATAGCGACTAAATTCACATGGCAGATAGAGATCTTTGGATTAGAGAATCTAAGCAAAAAAGAAATATTACAAGTATTATCAGACAACAACATTTCAGTAGGTAAGATCAATACTCAAACTAGTGAACATATTGAAGAAATACTAATGAATAACTACGATAGAATAGCTCAAGTATCAGTAATCAAGCATGGTACGGCAATAATAATTAATCTAAGTGAAAAACTAGTGTACAAGGAAGAATCATATGAGCCGATTAGAGCGAAATATGACGGGATTATCAGTAGCATTAATATCAAGACAGGTACTACAAATGTTAAGATCGGAGATTATGTTAATGCTGGAGATATATTGGTTCTACCATTCAATCTCAATACGCAAGGCGAAAAGGTGTCGGTTAGACCTATTGCTGAGATATTTGCAGAGGTGTACATAGTGGGGAGTGCTAGAGTAGACAAAGAAGAAATTGCTCTAGTGCGTACAGGTAAGAGTTGTAGAGAGTATAAATATAAAATATTTAATTTTTCAATATTTGATGGAAAGAATAAAAATTCATTTGCACTTTTCGACCTAGTTAGTTATAATGAAAATGTAAGCAGACTGATACCACTCAGTCGAGATGTGTATGTCTATTACGAACTATCCGCGACTACTATTAGTCATGATTTTGATCAAGAGAAAGATCGATTGTTGACTAAGAGTAGAGAGAATGCTTATCAGGATTTACCAATAGGCGAGATCTTAGATGAGAGTAGCGAAATAAGAATAGTGATGGACAGCATGTTTGCTTATACTACTATTAGATTACTAGGAAATATTAATGATACTAATTGATGGACTACAGGACAAGAAAATAATTAAAGATTTGAAAAGAGTATATGATGAAGTATGCAGAGTTCTTTCTTTGCCTAGAGATATTAAGGTCAATCTATTATTCGTAGATGAAGAATCAATCAGAACGCTCAATAGAGATACAAGAAATATTGATAAAGTTACAGATGTATTGTCCTATCCTTACACTGATCTAAAGGTAGGCGAAGTGTTAGATATTAATGATTATAGCGCATCAATAGACATTACAGATAATACTCTCACTATAGGAGATATTTATATCTGCACCAAGAGAGCGGAAGATCAAGCAGAAGAATACGGTCATAGTATCAAACGAGAAATGTGCTTTCTACTTTGTCATGGACTACTGCATATATGCGGATATGATCACCTTGAGAGTGAAGATGCTAGAATAATGGAAACAATGCAATCAAAGATTTTAGACAATCTTGGCATTACTAGAGATATTGAATTCCGTGCTGGTTTTGTAACAATTATTGGAGATACCAATGCGGGTAAGAGTACTCTTATTAATTCGTTAGTAGGAGAGCATGTGGCGATAGTTAGTCCTAAGACACAGACTACTAGAGAGAACCTAATAGGTGTATATAATGACGACAATACTCAGATAGTATTCGTGGATACTCCAGGATATCACAAGAGAGCCAATAAGATAGACGACGAGATGGATAAGCAGATAGCGACCGCTCAGGAAGACACTGAGATAATCCTTATGATGATAGATGGTAAGCGTCCATTGGTGGAGCAATATAATAGCTTAGCTAAGAAGGTAAATAACGATGCGAAGAAGATATTGCTTATCAATAAAATAGATGAATTGAAGTATGAAAAATTATACCCACAACTAGCCGAATTAAATAGCATCGCTAAGGTAGACGAAATATTACCGATCTCTGCTAAAACTAATAAGAATCTAGATGTATTGCTAGATATGATAAAAAAGTATTTACCTGTATTCGATCACGAGATTAGATACTATGACAGAGAAGAATATACAGATAAGAATCTTCGACATATGGTGGCGGAGATAGTGAGAGAGAAGGCATTACTATTCTTAGATGATGAAGTACCGCATGGTATTCAAGTAATGGTTACTGATTATCAAGAATCTACTGATCCTGTCAATATCTACGCAGACGTATATTGTGAGAGAGAATCACACAAGGCAATAATATTAGGCAAGAATGGTGATATGATCAAGAAGATATCGACTAAGGCAAGAGAGTCTATCGAATGGCTGATTGGCGAGAGGGTCAATCTTCAATTATTCGTGAAAGTGAAAGAAAATTGGAGAAATGATATTAAAGCAATAGCAGATTTTGGCTTGAAGATTAGTGAATAATTATTCACTTCACACATAAAATACAATAAGGAGTGCAGTATGACTATAGAAGAATTAAGTGCTGGATATTTTGAAGCGTTCATTAAGAGCGGTGGTAGAGATATTAAATCATTCGGTATTGCACGTGGATTAAAGAGACTAGCAAAGAATGCATATGAAATAGAGTTAGAAGAGACTAACGAACTAACTCAATAAAAATTTTTCATTAAATAAGTTTGCCAAATTTATTTGGCTTTGGTTTTTGTATGACAGATGAGAAAGTAAAAGGAATAGTGGTGAAATTAATTGACTACAAAGATGCGGACAGACTCGCATCTATTTTTACATTAGAGAACGGACTTATTAGTGCGAAATTTACAGGAGTTAGACGAGATAAGGCAAAAATGAAAGCAGTAGCTCAGCCTTTCATATTCGCTGAGTTTAATATCATCAGTAGATCGAATAATCGCTCAATAATCTCTGCGGATATCATTGATAATTTTACTAACATATTGACTGATTACAATAAGACAATGTGTGGGTATATACTACTTGATATGATTAGATCAATATTACCGCATGAGAAGAGAGAAGAAGATATATTTTTACTCACACTATCTTCATTGAAAGAGATCGAAGATGATAACGAATTAGTAGCGACCATTAAATATATCTTGAGATTCTTAGTATTCTCAGGAGTAGAAATTATCTTGCCCGACTCAGACTATGTGTACTTTGATTCAATGTCGGGAGAGTTTTCGACGAATAGGAGTGTGGGTGCTAACGAGATAGATAAACGTGTGTATAGAATGCTAAGAAATATTGCGACTGATCAAGAGATAGTAGTGTCGGATAATACCTTAAGACAAATACTTAGATTGTTGCATAAAGTTATATACATTCGTTTCGGTGAAGATATAAAATCTTTTGCTTTTATATAGGCAAAAGAAATATAAAAATCGACTTTAATTTAGTTGATTTTTTTTTATGAATTTTGTAGACTAGTAGGGACTAAAAATTAAAGGAGAAAATAATGGATAAAAAATATGTATATTTATTCAGCGAAGGTAACGCAAAAATGCGCGAACTTCTAGGTGGTAAAGGTGCAAATTTGGCAGAAATGACTAGAATTGGTTTACCAGTTCCTCAAGGTTTTACTATTTCTACTGAGGCATGTACTCAATACTACGAAGATGGTAAACAAATCAATGATAGTATCCGTGCAGAGATCATGGAAAATATCAGCAAGATGGAAGAGATTACAGGTAAGAAATTTGGAGATAAAGAGAACCCTCTATTAGTATCAGTTCGTTCTGGTGCTAGAGCATCAATGCCTGGTATGATGGATACAATTCTTAACCTTGGTCTTAACGAAGAGGTAGTAGAGACTCTTTCTAAGAAGAGTGGCAATCCTCGTTGGGCTTGGGACTGTTATAGAAGATTTATACAAATGTTCTCTGACGTCGTAATGGAAGTAGGTAAGAAATATTTTGAGAAACTTATCGACGAGATGAAAGAGAAGAAAGGTGTAGTGTTCGACGTAGACTTGACAGCTGAAGACCTAAAGGAATTGGCTAATCAATTCAAGGGAGAATACAAGAATCAATTAGGTAAAGAGTTCCCAACTGACCCTAAGGAACAATTATTCGAAGCTATTAAGGCTGTATTCCGTTCTTGGGATAATCCTCGTGCTAATATCTATCGTATGGACCACGATATTCCATATTCTTGGGGTACTGCGGTTAACGTACAGATGATGGCTTTCGGTAATATGGGCGAGACATCTGGTACAGGTGTAGCATTTACTCGTAATCCAGCTACAGGTGAGAAGGGTTTGATGGGTGAATTCTTGATGAATGCACAAGGCGAAGACGTAGTAGCAGGTGTGCGTACTCCAATGCCTATTGAGAAGATGAAAGAAGTAATGCCAGCAGTTTACGATCAATTCGTAGAGATCTGTAAGATCTTAGAGAACCACTATAGAGATATGCAAGATATGGAGTTCACTATCGAAGATAAGAAACTTTATATGCTTCAGACTCGTAATGGTAAGCGTACTGCAGCAGCTGCTATTCGTATCGCTTGTGATTTGATCGATGAAGGCATGATTACTGAAGAAGAAGCATTAATGCAGATTGATGCTAAGACATTAGATATGTTATTACACCCACAATTTGATGCTGAGGCATTGAAGAATGCTGATAAGTTCAATGTTGTAGGTAAAGGTATTGCAGCATCTCCAGGTGCGGCTGCTGGACATATCGTATTCACAGCAGAAGATGCAGTAGTAGAAGGCAAGAAAGGTAATAAGGTAGTTCTAGTTCGTCTAGAGACCAGTCCAGAAGATATAGAAGGTATGAAATATGCTCAAGGTATCCTTACTGTTCGTGGTGGTCAAACATCTCACGCTGCCGTAGTTGCACGTGGTATGGGTACTTGTTGTGTATCCGGTTGTGGCGACATCAAGATGGATGAAGAGAATAAGTGCTTCACTCTTGCTGGTAAGACTTATCATGAAGGAGATGAATTATCTCTAGATGGTTCTACAGGTAAGATTTATGATGGTATGATCAAGACTGTTCCTGCCGATCCTAATAGCGGATATTTCGGTCGTATTATGAAGTTGGCTGATAAGTACAAGGCTCTTGGAGTTCGTACTAATGCTGATACTCCAGCAGACGCAGAGCGTGCTGCTGAGCTTGGTGCTCAAGGAATTGGCTTGTGCCGTACTGAGCATATGTTCTTCGATCCAGAGAGAATCGGTGCATTCAGAGAGATGATCTGTTCAGATACTGTAGAAGAGAGAGAAGTAGCTCTAGCTAAGATCGAACCAATGCAACAAAAAGACTTTGAAGGCTTGATGGAAGCCCTTAAAGGTCAACCAGTTACTATCAGATTCTTGGATCCACCTCTACACGAGTTTGTTCCTACTACTGAGGAAGATATTGAGGCTTTGGCTAAGGCTCAAGGCAAGACTATAACTCAGATCAAGCAAATCATCAACGATCTTCACGAGTTCAACCCAATGATGGGACATCGTGGTTGTCGTTTGACTGTAACATATCCAGAGATTGCTGTAATGCAGACTAAGGCCGTAATTAAGGCTGCTATTGCTGTTCAAAATAGACACCCAGAGTGGAATATTGTTCCTGAGATCATGATCCCACTTATCGGTGATATGAAAGAATTGAAGTTCGTAAAGAAGATCGTAGTAGATACTGCTGATACAGTTATCCGTGAGGCAGGCTCTAACCTCAAGTACGAAGTTGGTACTATGATAGAGATCCCTAGAGCGGCACTTATTGCTGACGAGATCGCTACAGAGGCTGAGTTCTTCTGCTTTGGTACTAATGACCTTACTCAGATGACATTCGGCTTCAGCCGTGATGATGCTGGTAAGTTCTTACCTTCTTACTATTCTAACAAGATCTACGAATCAGATCCATTCGCTCGTCTAGACACTACAGGTGTTGGTAAGTTGATGGAGATGTCAGTGAAGATGGGTAAGGCTACTCGTGGTAGTCTACACTGCGGTATCTGTGGTGGGCAGGGTGGTGATCCTTCTTCTATCGAGTTCTGCCACAATATTGGACTTGATTATGTATCATGTTCTCCATTCCGTGTGCCAATCGCTAGATTAGCCGCAGCTCAAGCAAACATTAAGAATAAGAGAGCATAATATTTGTCATTGCGAGGAAGACGAAGTCTGACGTAGCAATCTAGTGTAGATTCTCACGTTGAGATGCTCCGCAGAATGACAAATAGTATCCTACTAGAATGTCTAGAAGGGGAAGATAAATTGTTATATCATCATGAGAAATCATGATTTAGATATAGATTTGCATATCAAAGTATATTGCAAATAGGGGGATACAACTAATTTGTAGTTGTAATATAAGCAAGACACGAAAGATAAAATAAACCACTGCATACAAACAGTCCGTTTAGCAAGTTTATACGAAAAAGTACTAGGTATTCTAGTACTTTTTTGTTTGTATTTTTTGAAAAGTTTTTAGTATTAATTGACAAGATATTAGTTTGTCGTTATAATGAAGAAAAATGGAGGCAAGATGAAATTAGATTTGACAAAAATAGACAAAAATGCATTTAGATCTGGTTGGCAGATGTACAGACTAGATAATGGCAAAGTGGTATTTGTAAATACTGAAAGCAAGGTCGTTCGTCGTGGAGAAGGATTTGATTATTGTGATATTTATGACAATGGTAGATTAGTAGGATTCAATACTAAGAAAGACAATACTTTGATAGCTACTATTTATCATGATGGTAATAAGATTTGGGATTCATATAAGGTCGTACCAAGCAATGATAGACATCAACATTTGACGGGCAGATATAATAGATACGAAAGGTTTGCTACTAAAGATGGTAAACAGTATCTATTGAATGAAGATGAGATAAGGCAGGCTTTTGGAGATGTTCGCGTCGTCAAATTGGGTGAAGATTGTTATGATTATGCTGATAAAAATAATCAACTATTAGGAATGGATTTCATAGATGAGTTTGCACTTAGTCCTAAGTTTAGACTGGTAGAAGTTGGGCTAAATAGGCAAGAAGAGAAGAATAAATTTGCAGTTCTTAATTGTGATACAATGGAACTATCTACTATACATTTTTCTAGTTGCCAGCCATTCAATATAGATAAGAATATTTATGTGGTAGATTTACTAAATAATATGGGCAAAACTTTATATAATGCAGAAACAGGCAAGCGTGTAAATTATAGATTTACTGATTTTGAGGTGTTGAATGATAAATACACTCTTGTTCACTTGATTGGTAAGAAAAAAAAATATGCTTTAGTCGATAGTGAAATTGGTCAGATTTGTTGTGAATTTGATGAAAAAATTGTTTCACTAGAATTGATAGAACTGCCTAGAGTAGCTAGTGATATGAAGGTTGTATCTAGATACAAGGCTAAGTTAGAGAATGGAAATGAGTGTTTCATTGAGAATGGCAGACTGGTGGATACCGTTCTTATCAAGGCATTTAGAAGACTTAGAATGGATTTAGTATATAATATTGATAATGGTACGGGTGTGAGATTCAATGAAGAAGACAGGCTAGTAGTTCGTACTCTTGAGAATAGACTTCAAGGAGAGAAAGATAGTGTGTTTATTCCTATTGAGGCTGATGAATTTAGAATTATGCTAAATACGCTTAGAAAGGAAGTGACAGGCACTAATGATAAGAGATATGAGATAATTAATGTTAGATATTTCTTAGAACTACCAACCGCAGAATTTAAAGATAAAGAAAAGATTAAGTTGATGCGTGAAGTTCTACGCAGATATGTGGTAGCACATCAAGACTCAAAATCTTTTGGCAAAAAGTACGATCTAGGTAGTAGAAAAGAAAGTTTTGAAAACTATAAGCAAGTCCTAACAGAGATAGATGCTAAGATCGCTAGAGAAGAGAGAAAATTGGCAAAAAGTTCAGACGATAGTCGTATATTATTCGGAAAAGAACAAGTAGAATCTATAATCAAAGAATACGAAGAAGGATCTACTTCTGATAAAGATAATATGGTAGTTCGCATGGTAGAGGCTGGTCATGTTGGAGGTCAAGTACATATTACAGATGAGAGTATCAAGGCTTGTGCTAAATTAATAGTTGATATGGATCTATCCACTCCTAAGGATAAGAGTGAAAGTGATTTTGAGAAGTTAAAGTATACCGAAGATGAAATACACGAAATATCCGAACTAATGAAAGAAGAATAAAGGCTGATTAATTTCAGTCTTTTTATTAATTTTATTTATTTTTTAGGAATTTAGATTTGGTTGTTGTATTTAGTTATGAAGAGGGGTTGATTAGACCATATTTTTTTATTAAGAAATCATTTTTTTATTAGGAATTAGGTTTTTTGTGTCTAATTAAGTAATTAAATTATTTGGAGAGTTTGTATTGGCAAATACCACTTTGTCGCCCGACTTTTTAGAAGAGTTGAGATCTAGAAATGACATTATAGATGTCGCTAGCAAGTATATCACTCTTAATCGTCGTGGTAGTAATTATTGGGCGTGTTGTCCATTCCATAATGAGAAGACTCCATCTTTTTCAGTGAAAGAAGATGGTCAGTTTTTTAAATGTTTTGGCTGTGGAGAGAGTGGTAATGTTATCAAATTCGTGATGAAGATGGAGAATGTAGACTTCTTCACTGCATGTGAGATGCTATGCAAGAATGCAGGTATGACTATGCCTTCTGATCTTGATAACGAAGAGATGAAGAAGAAAAAGAAAGAACGCGACACCTCATTCGCGATTCTTAAGGCTAGTACTGACTTTTATCATAATAATCTACTTAATAATCCTGATTCTCCACAGGCACAATATCTAAGAAAGAGAAAGATTAGTGATGAGATGATAGAGAAGTTCCAAATCGGAGCATCACTCGACTATGACAGTCTGCCTAAGCATTTGTCTAGTATTGGATTTAAACCAATGGAGATGGTCAATGCTGGAGTAGTGAGTAAGAGCGAAGAGTATAATAATTATAGTGATTTTTATGGTAAAAGATTATTGTTCCCTATATTCAATGGATTCGGCGACGTGGTAGCATACTCTGGACGTAGTGTAGAGGATAACCCGACCCGTACTAAGTACAAAAATACTCCGCAGACTTCGGTATTCAACAAAAGTGAAATTTTATTTGGTTACAATTTCGTAAGGGACTTGAAGAAAGAACATATGCTAGATACTATCATCATAGTAGAGGGGCATATTGATGTTATAGCTTGTCATCAGGTGGGTATTAGTAATACAATCGGCTGTATGGGTACAGCGCTAACGCCTATTCATGCCAAGAAGATTAAACAACTCGTAGACAATGTAATCCTATGCTTAGACGGAGATAATGCCGGTACTACTGCTACGTATAAAGCAATAGACACGTTAAAAGAAGTGGGACTGAACGTACGAGTAGTAAGACTCAGTAAAGCCAAAGATCCTGATGAGTATATCAAAACATATGGTAAAGAAGCTTTCTTAGAAGAAATAATGTCGGGTGTAGATTGTGTAGATTTTGTACTACGCGATACTTCGAAGAAATATAATCTAGACTCAAATATGGAACGAAATAAGTACATAAACGAAGCACTTAATTATATCTCAAAGTTCGCTACCAAAGCAGAGCAAGAAATATACTTATCCGAAGTGCAGAAGATGGTGAAAGTGCCAATCGATGCACTAAGAAAGAGTATGTCTAACAATGCGGAGAAAAAAGTAGTCGACACAATAACCGAAGTGCCAAGAGATAATATTCGTGATAATTATATACGAGAGAGCAAAATAATGCTTTTGTCATCTATATTATACAAGAAATATACTACTCCAAGAGATGTGGAGTATCTATTCACAGGAGATGATGAGCTGAGTCATTTATATCGTTTCTTAGTGGAGAAAATAGAAG
>JAZOUZ010000003.1:0-6196 GCA_045658505.1 Candidatus Onthoplasma sp.
AAGAATTTTATGAAGGAACGAAGATTAGATATATAGATCCTCATACCAATATAGAAAAAGTAATAGCTGCTCCGACATTGTTACATACAGCAACTGATCATATCAAGAAGATTAAAAGTGAAATAGAAGAGGCAAAAGCAAGAGAGATAAAAAGGAAATCAAATCTTGAAATATAAAAACTGCTCGTATTGAGCAGTTTTTTACTATGAAATTTTAGCAATTTATGGTATAATAAATATAGGAGTAAGTGTATGAAAATAGCATTAATTAATGAAAATTCACAATGTAGTAAAAATGAAATGATTTTTAAGCCATTAGATAAGGTAGCGAAGGAGTTTGGTCATGAGGTGATCAACTTCGGTACATACAATGCTGAAGATGAGTGTCAACTAACTTATGTGGAGGTAGGATTGCTAACTGCAATTTTATTGAATACCAAGACAGTAGATTTTGTTGTAACAGGTTGCGGTACAGGAGAGGGTGCGTGTCTAGCGTGTAATTCATTCCCGAATGTTCTTTGCGGTCACATCGTAGATCCGAGTGATGCATATATGTTCATGCAGATCAATGATGGCAATGCAGTTAGTTTTCCATTTGCGAAAGGGTTTGGTTGGGGTGCAGAGCTAAATCTCGAATATTGCTTTAGAGAAATGTTTGCTCACCCTGCAGGCAATGGCTATCCGAAAGAGCGTGTCATACCAGAGCAGAGGAATAAGAAGATCTTAGATGAAGTGAAGAAAATAACTCATCAAGATATGATGTATATAGTGAAGAATATCGATCAAGAATTCTTGCGTCACACTATTAGTGGTAAGAATTTCAAAGAATTATTTACATCAAATTGCGATGACGGTGAACTATCTAAATATATCAAAAAATTAATTAAATAAAAACAAAAAAACTGCTCAAAACGAGCAGTTTTTTTAGAAATTTGAATTATAGGCTTTTCTTGCATCGTTAGCGGTTTTTTCAGACTCAATTTCTTTAAATACGGATTTATATATACGATATACACATAACTGTAAATCAGAGTACATTTTTTCTATCAAAGACTTCTTAACTAAACCATCGTTTTCGATTTGGTCAAATTTGTATAGATGTTTATATTTTGCCGAATCTTTAACAAGAATATCTGATATAATAGCTTCAATAAGCGAGTACTCACAGTCATCCTTTACTAGGCTAACTGATTTCATGATATCGTCTTCAAGATATAAGGTGTTATCGCTTATTGATGCATGTGTATATTTAATATTTTTTACCATAATTGAGTCTGTAGCTTCATCATATGAATAGTTTTTATCTGTAATGATGTCATGAAATTTGTCGCCATTAGAATTGAAATAACCTATTAGAGGACATATCCTATTAGGCATATTATCTTTTTCGATAAGCGGTATAAAAATATTAATATCTTTGCGCACGTATGGTATTTTATTTTGTTTGTTTCTGCTGAACAACTTCTTTATTAAACTCATAATTCCTCCTTTATGATAAGGATATCACAAATTTTTCATTTGTCAATACCTAAATTAAAAAAATGTTTTATAAAATAGAAAGTGTTGGATTTTCATTTGCCTTTTTCATATTTTTTTGATATAATTGTGTTATATGTATAACATATAACACAAAAAATTTAATTATATATTAAATTAAAATTAATTTTAGGAGTAAATTAAATGGTTGATGATTTGAAAGTAACTAATGACTATGGTGCTGGTCAGATTCAAGTATTAGAAGGATTGGAGCCGGTACGTAAGCGCCCTGGTATGTACATTGGTTCTACTGATGAGCGAGGTTTACATCATTTGGTAACAGAGATCGTGGACAACTCTATCGATGAGGCGCTCGCTGGATATTGTAATGAGATAAGTGTGACTATTAATGAAGATGGTTCAGTGAGTGTATTAGATAATGGTCGTGGTATCCCTACAGGCATTCATCCTAAGGAAGGTATTAGTGCGGCCGAGTTGGTTTTGACCAAATTACACGCAGGTGGTAAGTTTGGCGGTGGTGGATACAAGATCTCCGGCGGACTACATGGTGTTGGTTTATCAGTAGTTAATGCTCTTAGTGAGACTTTGATAATTGATATCTATCAAAATGGTAATCATCATCATCAGGTGTATCATAGAGGTATTCCTGAGGCAAGATTGGCAGTAATCGATACAGTGCCAGAGAATAAGACTGGTACTAGAGTTGCCTTCAAGCCGGACAAAGAGATCTTCCCTATCACTGAGATCAACTATGATGTGTTGAAATCTAGACTAAGAGAGATCGCTTTCCTTAATAAAGGACTTCGTATTACTATTACTGACAAGCGTGAAGGCAAAGAGCAAGAGAATATTTATCAATTCATGGGTGGTATTCAAGAGTTCGTAGCAGACCTTACTGCTAATAAAAATTGTGTATTCCCTGAGCCTATCTATGTAGATAAGATCTATAAATATAAGAGAAAGAATGAGAACGGCGAGAGTCTAGAGGCGACTACTGAGATTGAGTTTAGTTTCCAGTTTACCGACACCTATACCGAGAATCTTCATAGTTATTGTAACAATATCAATACAGAAGAAGGCGGTAAGCATGTAGATGGATTCAAGAATAGTCTAATGAAGATTGTTAATGACTATGCTTTTGATAATAAACTCGTAAAGGACAAGAATAAACTTAGTGGCGAAGATACTCGTGAAGGAATTGTTGCGGTTATTTCAGTTAAAGTAGAAGAACCTCAATTCGAAGGACAGACCAAGACCAAACTAGGTACTGATGAAATCAAAGGCTTCACAGCTAAGGCCATGGAAGAATGCTTCAAGGATTACCTAGAAGAGCACCCTAAGGAAGCGAAAGAACTCATCAATAAATGTCTACTTTCTCAAAAGGCTAGAGAGGCTGCTCGTAATGCTAGAGAGAATACTCGTCGTATGAGCGCTATGGAATCGATGGCGTTGCCAGATAAGTTCGCTGATTGTAGCTGTAGAGATGCTAGCAAGTGCGAAGTGTTTATCGTAGAGGGTAACTCAGCGGGCGGTACAGCGAAAACCGGTAGAGATAGAAATTATCAAGCAATCCTACCGCTTCGTGGTAAGATTCTAAATGTAGAGAAGGCTAGAGCGGATAGAGTATTTAATAACGAAGAGATCAATACAATGATTACTGCGTTTGGTTGTGGAATACTAGAAGAGTGCAATCCAGACAAACTTCGTTATGATAAAGTAGTAATCATGACAGATGCCGATGTAGATGGTAGTCATATTGCGATATTGATGCTTACATTCTTCTATAGGTATATGAGACCGCTCATAGAGACAGGCCATATATATATTGCTCAACCACCACTATATAAACATGTGAAGAATAAGAGAACATTCTATTATTATACCGAAGAAGAGAAAGAAATCGGTGTAGGTAGTGAATCCAATCCGGATATCCAACGATATAAAGGACTAGGAGAGATGGATGCAGATCAATTGTGGGATACCACTATGAATCCAGAAACAAGAACTCTAAAGAAAGTTACTATGAAAGATGAAGTTACTTGTAATGAGCTGTTCGATATCTTAATGGGCGATAGGCCAGATGCGAGAAGAGAATTTATTACTAAATATGCTACATTGGTCAAGAACGAAGACCTTGATGTATAGGAGAAGAGATGAAAGATAGAGATATTTTTGAAAAAATTGACAACACTAGATATATAGACATCGATGTAGAACATGAGATGAAGAAGTCTTTCATCGAATATGCGATGGCGGTAAATGTTTCTCGTGCTATTCCAGATGTGAGAGATGGATTAAAGCCCGTGCATAGAAGAATTCTATATTCAATGAATGAGATAGGTTTGACTAGCGATAAGCCATTTAGAAAATGTGCTAAGATTGTCGGTGATGTGCTAGGTAAATATCACCCACATGGAGATAGTTCTGTATATGATGCGTTAGTTCGTTTGGCGCAGGACTTCACTATTAATGAGCCTTTGATCGATGGACACGGAAACTTTGGTAGCGTAGATGGAGATGATGCTGCAGCATACCGTTATACCGAGGCAAGACTAAGCAAGATTGCGAGTGAATTACTTCGCGATATTAATAAAGATACAGTAGACTTCTATCCAAACTTTGATGCATCTACTGTACAACCTAGAGTACTGCCTAGTAGATTCCCAAATCTATTAGTTAATGGTAGTGATGGTATTGCAGTAGGTATGGCTACTAATATTCCGCCACACAATCTAAATGAAGTAATCAATGCAGTTCTTGCTATGATAGATAATCCAAATATTACCATAGATGAATTGATGGAATACATTCCAGCACCAGATTTTCCTACAGGTGGCGAGATTCTAGCGAATAATGCTATTAAGCAAGCCTATCGTACTGGTCATGGCGGCGTGGTAATGCGTGCTAAGACTGAGTTCGAGACATTCGATGATGGCAAGCGCTGGAGAATAGTTGTTCGCGCTATTCCATATCAGGTAAACAAAGCAAGACTAGTGAAACAAATCGCGACACTCATCAAAGAGAAGAAACTTGATGGTGTGACATATGTAGGTGACCAATCTTCAGGTCGAGAAGGTATGCGCGTAGTTATCGAATTGAGACGTGATGCTAATCCGCAAATTATCTTGAATCAATTATACAAGCAAACACAGTTACAATTATCTACAGGTATTACATTACTTGCTCTTGCAGATGGTGAACCTAAGATATTGAATCTTCAAGAGATAATTTTCCATTATCTACAATTCCAACGAGAAGTAATCACTCGTAGAACAAAATATGATTTAAATAAGGCTGAAGAAAGAGCTCATATTTTAGAAGGATTAGTAATAGCTGTCAACAACATTGACGAAGTGATTCAGATTATTAAAAAGAGTGCTGATCGACAAGTGGCTATGAAAAATCTTCAAGATAAATTTGGTCTATCAGAGCGTCAGGCTAATGCAATTCTAGAGATGAAATTAAGTCGTCTTACAGGTCTAGAGATAGAGAAACTCAATGACGAATTAAAAGAATTAGAATTGGCAATAGAGCATTATAAAGCTATACTCGCTGATCCAAAGCGCGTAGATGATATAATTAAAGAAGAATTGACTGAAATAAAAACTAAATATCCTACTCCGCGTAAGACAGAGATTATTATGGATTATAGCGATATAGATATAGAAGATCTCATTGATCGTCATGATGTTGTTATATCGCTCACTAGTCAAGGCTATATTAAGAGACTTCCTGTAACAGAATACAAGTCACAACATAGAGGCGGACGCGGTGTGAACGCTCACAAGACTAAAGAAGAGGACAATATTCGCGATATGTTCGTTGTGAATAGCCATGACAATATGATGATGTTTAGTGATTATGGTAAAGTATATGTAATGAAAGCATATATGATACCTGAGGCTGGTCGTCAGAATAAAGGTAGAGCATTGGTAAATCTATTACCTCTCGAAGGTGAAGAGCGTATTACTAATATAATCCGCATGGATAAGGGTGAAGATAAGTCACTAGTTTTAGTTACTAAGAATGGTATCATCAAGAAAACTAAGATGAGTGAGTATGATAATGTTAGAAAGAATGGTAAGATCGCTATCAAGATGTTAGACGATGATAAATTAATTAGTGCTCAAGTAGTTAACGATGGCGATGAGCTATTAATGATGAGTGATAATGGCAAATGCTTAAGATTCCGAGAAAAAGATATACGCAAGATGGGCAGAACGTCTGTCGGAGTGAAGAGTATGAAGATTGAACAAGGCGAAAGTATCGTAGATCTAGTAGTCTTGAATCCTGATATTGATATTCTTACTGTAACAGAGAAAGGTTATGCTAAACGTACTCGTCCGGAAGAATATAGATTGCAAAGTCGTCGTGGCAAAGGTATCAAAGCTGGAGTCTTCAATGAGAAGACTGGTAAAGTGGTAGCAGTTCGTCCAATCACTGCTGATAATGATATACTAGCTATCTCAGCAGAGGGCGTTATGATCAGAATTCATGCAGATACTATCAACTTAGTAAGTCGTACTAGTCTAGGTGTGAAACTAATGAAGGTTAGCTCTCAAGACTCTGTAGTGAGTGTTGCGGTAGTAGAACGCGATAATTCTAATGATGAAGAAGTGGAAATACTAGAAGAAAAACAATAAAAATTATCAAAAAACAGCGAAAAATTAGTAAATTTCGCTATTTTTTATATAAAACAA
>JAZOUZ010000004.1:0-7697 GCA_045658505.1 Candidatus Onthoplasma sp.
TTAATTATTTTTTATTAATTTTTATTTTTCTTTAATTAATATCGCTTTAAACAATTCGCATAACGGTATGATTAATATTGATGCAATGCTTACTAATAACCATTGAGAAAGATCCAAATACACCAATCCAAATAATGTATACATGAATGGCATACAAGCCACCATTAAGTTGATAATAAGTGTAATAAGAAAGCAAATATTGAATGTGCGGTTATCCAACAAATTCTTAGTAAATATACTTCCATTAGTTTTGCAATTAATACTATGTAATAACTGCATAAATATTATAGTAAAGAATGTCATGGTGGTCGCTATTTCTGGACTATAACAATACACGCCAACAATGAAAACAGTCATCACAATCACTGTCTGTGCTATGGCTTGATATATAATCCCAATGCCAACTTTACCACCAAAGAGTCCCGCCTTAGGATTTCTTGGTGGAGAACGCATCACTTCCGGTTCGACCTTTTCCATACCCAAGGCGAAAGCCGGTAAACTGTCGGTAACCAAATTAATAAACAGCATCTGGGCAGGCAATAAAAATGTATATCTAGGGAACAATAAAAGTGACAATAGCATTCCAAACACTTCTACACAATTCGTAGATATTAGAAATTGCAGTGTTTTTTGGATATTATTATATATTTTACGCCCTTCTTCGACCGCTATTACTATTGAATTAAAGTTATCGTCAGTAATGACTAAATCTGAGACATTCTTCACCACATCAGATCCACCTAAGCCCATACCGACACCTATGTCGGCAATCTTTAGACTAGGAGCGTCGTTCACACCATCTCCGGTCATGGCGACAATTTTATTTAATCCTTTATACGCTTTAACAATTCGAACTTTATGCTCAGGACTCACTCTAGCATATACTGTAAATTTATGACATTTTCGAACGAGTTCTCTATCTGATAATTTATCCAATTCATCTCCGGTAATTACTTCATCTAAAGATTTCGCTATACCCAAATCGTGAGCAATCGCAAATGCTGTCCTTTTGTGATCTCCCGTGATCATGATAGGCTTTAGTCCCGCTTCGAAACATTTTTTGATACCATCTTTGACTTCGGGTCTAGGATTATCTTTCAAGCCTACTAATCCTAAGAAAACCATATCATCTTCAAACTCTTCATTCTTATCAAAATTAGTAAATTCTTTTTTAGCAAAAGCGATCACTCTCAACGCCCTATCTGTCATATTATCGTTGATTTTTTTTATTTTTTCTTTCAAATTTTTAGAAAATTCAACAATTTCATTATTAATTTTAATATATTTACATTTTTTTATTAATTTTTCTGGCGCACCTTTACTAAAACTAAATATTTTATTTTGATCATTCGCTATTATTGTCATCATTTTTCTAGTCGAATTGAAAGGTATCTCATGAATTACTTTACCCGCCACCAATGTAGACTCACAATATTCAAGCAATGCCTTCTCTGTAGGCTCTCCTATCAGCATTCCATTTTCACGTTTGGCATTGTTGCACATTCTCATACACACAAGCATGTCCAATCTAGCCTCTGTATAGCTATCCACCACTTGCATTTTGTTCATGGTAAGCGTGCCTGTTTTGTCAGTACATATTATTTGGCAACTACCCAAAGTTTCCACCGCATGAAGTCTTTTGATTATACATTTTCGTTTAGCCAACTGCTGAACACCTAATGCTAGTATTATTGTGATTACTGCTGGTAAGCTTTCTGGAATCGCTGCAACCGCCAACGATACAGCTACCATGATCGCATTCTTAATACCATTACCAGATATTAATTCGATGATTAGTATCAAAACACATATCACCAGGACTGTCCAAGTAATAAATTTGCCAATTTTATCTATAGATTTTTGTAGAGGTGTAGTTTCTTTCTTTGAACGAAAGAGCGCGTTAGCAATTTTGCCTAATTCGGTATCATTGCCGGTAGATACCACCACACCCCTCGCTCTACCATTAGTAACCATACTACCAGAGTATGCCATATTATTTCTCTCAGAGATTACGACAGACTTATCGATCTTCATTACAGACTTCTCTACCGGCACACTCTCTCCAGTAAGAGAACTCTCGTCGCACATGAAATCAGTAACTTCCATGAGTCTAATATCTGCCATTACTATATTACCAGCCGACATCTCTACAATATCACCTGGTACTAATTCACTACTATCAACTATTTGAGTAGTATTAGATCTAACCACCCGCACATTTACTTTATTATATTTCTGAAGATCATTCAAGCATGCTTCCGCCTTACTCTCTTGATATACTCCAATTATTGCGTTCATAATAACAATAAACAATATTACAAACCCTTCAAACAGATCCGCATATTCATGATTGACTACTGCTATTACGATTGAAACAATAGCGGACAATAGCAATATACCCACCATGATATTTAGAAATTGTTTGAAGAATCTTTTGATAAGCGATTGTCGTTTTTCTTTCTTCAATTCATTTTTTCCATACACCTTTAGTCTATTAGATGCCTCTAATATCGTCAATCCAGAGCTGGTAGTATCTAATTCTTTTAACACTTCATCTACATTCTTTCTATACATATATGCCTCAAAGTATTTTATTGGACAATCCTATATTTTAGACTAAATTTAAGTAAATTCTACTGACAGTAGAGTTTATATTTTGCTTTTCTACTCAACTGAAAACAATTCCACTATCTAGGATTAAAGTTTAGAGCAAAAATCCATTAATTTAGGTGGATTTTTTTAATATATTCCTTATAATAATGGTGTGAAATCAGTAAAAAGGAGTGAAAAAATGGAAGAAGTCGATAAAATAATCTACTATAGCGACGAACTAAATGACGAGTTTTCCGGATCTAATATTAAGCCCAAAACAATCCCCGCTAACTATAAATATATTAGAAAAAATCCATTCTATAAATTATTTAGTTTCATAGCATATAGATTGATAGCCACTCCTATAGCATTCATATATCGATGGACCCATGGGATCAAGGTAGTAGGTAAAAAGGCACTAAAGAAGTGCAAAGGTCAGGGATATTTCGTATATGCCAACCACACCAATAAGATGAGTGATGTATTGACTCCTCATACTATCAATTTTCCAACTAAAACATACACAATCGTATCCAGCGAGAATATGAATATTCCTGTATTAGGCAATAACAATAGCATGTTAGGAGCTCTGCCATTACCTGATACAATAGAAGGATCTAGAAATTTCATGCAAGCTATAGAAAAGCGCTGTGTACAAGGTCACCCAATATTAATATATCCAGAAGCGCATATTTGGCCATATTATACAGGGATAAGACCTTATAGTTCTACTGCGTTTAGATATCCTGTGAAATTTCAAGATGCATCATACTGCTTCACTACCACATATCAGAAGAATGGCAATAAGAAAAAACCTAAAATAGTAATCTATGTCGATGGTCCATTCTACCCTGATAAAAATCTAGATCAGAAGATGCAACAAGAAAACCTACGAGATAAAATATACCACTGTATGTTAGAACGTAGCAAAAACAGTAATTTCGAGTACATAAGATATATCAAAAAAGGAGAATAAAATGATCAATGTCTTGTACTGCGGAAATGCTAATGTATTCGATGGAATAATCACTAGCCTATTATCTATAGAGAAATATTATAAAGGTACTATTAATACTTATATATTCACTATTGACGCTTCACATTTAAGGGAATCATTCATTCCAATAAGCGATGAGCAAGTAAAATTTATAGATAGTATGCTAAAGGACACCAATCCAAATAGCCGAGCCATAAGATTAGATATTACTGACCTATATAATAAAGAAATCGGCGGATCACCTAATGAACAGTCCAAATATACTCCATACGCACTACTTAGACTATTCGCAGACAATGACAAACTCCCTAATGACAAGTTACTATACTTAGATATTGACATATTATTCAATGACAACATTGAAAAATTGTACAACATAGACATATCCGACTATGAATATGCTGCAGCGAAAGATCATTATGGCAAAAAACTTTTAAAATATGATTATATCAACTCAGGCGTGATATTATTTAATACTAAGATGATTCGTCAAACCGGACTATTAAAAAAGGCACGCAATATGATAAACCATAAAAAAATCATGTTCCCCGATCAAAGTGCAATATATCGAAATACTACTAAGAAATTAATCCTACCACAATACTTTAATGATCAAAAAAGATTAACCAACAAAACAATTATTAGACATTTCTGCAAGACTCTCAAACTAACACCTTATCCTAGAGTAATAAATATAAAACCATGGAAAGTTAGCGACGTTCACAGAGTATTCAAGTGTTATGACTTTGACGATGTATTATATGAATACATTTATTACAAAAAATTATATGAAAAAAATAAAAACAAACAAATTGATAAAGGAGATCAAAATGAACTTAAGAAAAGAAATTCCAATATTTTTAGCAAGTGATGACAACTATATGCCATTTGTAGCAGTTACTCTTCACTCTATTATCGAGAACGCTTCACTAGATTACAACTACACTGTGAAGATTCTCCACTCTGGCGTAAGCCAAGACAATGTAGACAAAATTATGAAATATCAAAATGATAATTTTAGTATCGAATTTGTCGACGTAAAAGATTTGCTTGCCGATGTAATGGAAAGACTCCACACCAGAATTTATTATACTCAGACTACCTATTACAGATTATTCATTGCTTCGCTATATCCTCAATATGACAAGATATTATATATTGACTGTGACGTAATCGTTCGTGGAGATATTTCTAAGTTATACAACATTGATATTGGAGACAATCTAGTAGGTGCTACTACTGACCAGTTCGTATTGTCTTCACCTTATTTATATCCATATGTTACCAAGGCACTGGGATTTAGTCATGTTACAGACTATTTCAACGCAGGTGTGCTTATCATGAACCTTGATCAATTCAGAAAACAAAACTTCGAAGAAACGTTCTGTGATCTTTTATCTAAATACAAGTTTGTAGTACAAGACCAAGACTATCTCAATATTTTATGCAAAGGTCAAGTAAAATACATTAGCGGAATGTGGGACAAAATGCCATGTAAGGAAGATAGTAAATTAGAAGATATACACTTAATTCACTACAACCTAATATGGAAACCTTGGCACGCTGAAATACCATATAGCGATGAATTCTGGAAATATGTAGACAAGACTGAATACAAAGATCATATACGAGATATTAGATCTAATTTCTCAGACGAAGCTTATCAACAAAAAGTTAATGATTTCCAAGGGTTCATGGACGTAATTGTAGCCGAAGTAGATAAGCCTGATAATTATTTTAATTTATTTGTAAAACAAAAAGCATAATAGGAGATAACCAATTGTTTGACAATCAGATATTCATTTGTTAATATTATAATTAGGAGAAAATAATGAATACACAAAAGATAGTAGTAGATAAAAATTTGGAATGGAAAGAAAAAAACAACTGGAATAGTCTATCTATACCAGAGAGAATATCTCTTTTGGAGAGCGAGGGAATTTTCGATATAGATATATGGGACGATCCGCCAGCACCAGAGCTATTACCTGACGAAATTGACTATACTCAAGAAAAAATGTCCACCAGATTCAAGTCTAAGATCGCAAATTGGGCATCATATATTGGTATTAATCACTTTATGAAAAAGGGTCAATTCGCAATAAAAGAAATAAAGGGAATAGAAAATTGGCAAAACCTAAAAACAGGTGCAATTATCACTTGTAATCACTTCAGTCCTAATGACACATTTGTAATGCAAAAAACATTCAAAGCAAGTAAACAAAAGAAATTATATAGAGTAATCCGCGAAGGCAACTACACTAATCCACCAATGCTTAAGTTCTTCATGCGAAATTGCGACGTATTACCGCTTAGTTCTAATGGTCAAACCATGAGAAAATTCGTAAAAGCAATTGATACAATATTAGCAAGAGGTCAGCATATCCTAATATATCCAGAGCAAGCCATGTGGCCTGATTATAAGAAACCTAGACCACTAAAAGAAGGTGCTTTTAAGTTCGCTGTAAAAAATAATGTACCAATTCTTCCTATATTCATATCTATGGAAAATGGAACTAATAAAAAAGGTAATCATATGCCTTTATATACTGTACATATATTATCTCCTATCTATCCTAATACTGATTTAGATAAATCTGCTCGTATCCAACACATGATGGAGAAAAATTATACTGCATGGGTAGACATATATGAAAATGTATATGGAGAAAAATTGGTATATAGTACTAAGCAATAAACAATTTTCTTCGCCACCGCTTGAAGATATAATTTGTTGTTAGCAGAGTAAAAAAGAAGAAATTACTTTTCTTCTTTTTTTGTCGCTTGCAGATTAGCTTCTTGCAATGTCTTACAATATGCTAAATATTCATTCACTACTTCTTTGGTAGGACCATACATATGCATACGATTATCTTTGATCCACATTGCTTTTTCGCATAATTTGATAGCCTCACTAGTATTGTGTGATACATATACAAGTGTAGTTCCTTTAGCAAGTATTTCTTGAATTTTCTTCTGACACTTTTGTCGAAAATTAATATCTCCTACTGATAAGATTTCGTCAACTAATAATATATCTGGTTGTACATCTACCGCAATCGCGAATCCTAATCTAGACAACATTCCTGATGAGAAATTCTTGATAGGAGTATTCATAAATTCGCCAAGTTCACTAAATTCTACGATTGAGTCATATTTTTCTTGCATTTCCTTCTTCGAATAACCAAGAATTGCGCCATTTAAAAATACATTCTCTTTCGCTGTCGCTTCATGATCAAAACCTGCCCCGAGATTGATTAGCGGTGCTACCGAACCAGCAATTCTAACGACTCCCTTAGATGGTTCTAAAATGCCCGCAATTGTCTTGAGCAATGTCGTCTTTCCTGAACCATTAAGACCTATTAGTGCTAGTGATTCTCCCTTCTTAATCTCAAGGTTAATATCATTAAGTACCCAGAATTCATTATATCTTAGTTTACCCTTGAATAGTCTTATAACAAATTCCTTTAATGTGCCAATTTTTTCAGTTGGTTTATTGTATTTAAGGCTAACATTTTCTAACTCAATAATATTGCCTTCTTTCATAATTTGTTTTTTCTTCATATATCACCTAAATATATAGTATATATTTCTTTTGATTACATTTGAATATCGCATAACCAATTATTAGCATCAAGAATGCCCAACCATACATGATGAGAAACTCTTGAATGCTTGGAATATTTCCCCATTGGATAATATCTCTAAAAGCTGTAATATAATGAGTCATTGGATTTAATCCTATTATTTTAACAATAAAATCATTTTTCAACATTGACACACTATAAAACATCGGAGTAAGGTACATCCAAAGTGTAATGAAAACTTCATATAAATGCTTCACATCTCTAAAGAATACAAACAAAGATGCTAAAGCAAACCCTATTCCTAATGAGAATAATAATACTGCAGGTATTATTGTTACAGTCATTAAGATTGTCCAATGGAATGTTTGCTTCACAAATAGCATCACTATAATAAGAGCAATAAACGATAATCCAAAATTCACTAAAGCATTAACCATATTTGCTATCGGAAATATTGAATATGATATTTTCACTTTTTTGATCAATCCTGCTGAGTTTACCATAGATCCTAACGACTGAGT
>JAZOUZ010000005.1:0-10934 GCA_045658505.1 Candidatus Onthoplasma sp.
TAAAAATTTTTCAAACTTTTTTTATTTAGGTATTTGTCTTTAATTTTCTTACATTTTGTCTGTTGGTAAAATAAATTAATTTTTCTTACAAATTTAATAAAAATTGCTTGTTTTTGCTTATTTTTTATGTGTTTTTTGAAAATTTTACACAAAATTAATTAAGAAAAGAGAAAACAAATTATATCAAATTGTTTTCCCCCTTATATTATTTGATTAGTTTTGTAATAGTATTTTCAAATAATGCAAATGCCTTATTGCTAAAGTCTGGCATCACATTAAATCTTAGTTCTTTCTTGGTAGTCGGATGAGCGAATGTTAGTTCGTACGCCCACAACGCTAAATGTCCACCATGGGATTTGTCCCCATATTTGAAATCTCCAAATATAGGAGTGTTGAGTTGTCTAGCCATCTGCACTCTTATCTGATGACTGCGTCCTGTAATTAGATTGACACTAATAAGGGAATAATCTCCCTTACTCTCGATCAATTCATATTCTAGAATCGCCTCTTTTGCCCCTTCTTCTAACTTTGGAGCAATGCTAACTGTATTAGTCTTCTCGTCTTTCTTTAGATATGTTACTAATCTGTCACTCGCAATCTGTGGACGACCATTCACTACACAAAAGTATTTTTTCTTCAACTTCTTATCTTTCAACTGTGCAGATAATCTACTAGCAGCCTTGCTAGTCTTAGCGAACACCATGACTCCACCAGTCGGTCTATCTAATCTGTGCACCAATCCTAAAAACACATTGCCAGCCTTGTTATCTCTTAGTTTGATAAAATCTTTAATAATAGTGAGCATATCAGCATCTTCAGAACTATCTTCTTGCACCGCTATATTATGAGGTTTGATGACTACTATAATATGATTGTCTTCATAGATAATCTTTGGTTCAATATTCATACATTTTCCTTAATTTTTAAAATTCTTTATAATTGTATACATTTTTCAAAATTTTTCAATACTTTTTTAAAATTTATCCAAAATTATTTCACGAATGTCTTGATAGCACTACAACCGCAAGGTAATACTATTCCATCTTCTTCGGTTGGCAATCCCACTTCATAACATTCAGTCTTGCCACCTGAAATATTAGCATTAAGTATATTGGCCATTACTGTAGGTTGAAGGCCTGTAGTATAACTATTGATCAAAACAAACAGAGGATCATCACTCAGTATCTTAGCACACAATTTCACAAAATCAAAGATATTGTCTTCAATCTTCCACGTCTCTCCTTTCGGTCCTCGACCAAATGATGGCGGATCCATAATGATCGCATCGTATTTATTTCCGCGTCTGATCTCTCGCTCTACAAACTTGATACAATCATCTAATATGTATCTTATATTGTCTATTCCATTCAACCCTGCATTAATCTTAGCAATATCAATCATGCTCTTAGCAGCATCTACATGTGTTACTTTGGCACCCGCTAGCGCACATTCTACGCTGGCACCACCAGTGTATGCGAATAGATTTAGTACTTTTATCTCTCGATTTGACTTTTTGATCAAATCGGTCATCATATCCCAATTAACAGCCTGCTCAGGAAATAAACAAATATGTTTGAAACTCATCGGCTCGATATGAAATTTTACACCTTTACGCTCAATCACAAAAGACTTAGGCATCTTAGGATTTAGTTTCCACTCACCAGACTTATTCTCAGTTCTTTTATAAGATGCATCTACTTTTGTAGATAATTTTTTGTCTGTATTCCATATTACTTGTGGATCCGGACGCAAAAAAGTAAAACCGCCTATACTCTCTAATTTTTCTCCGCTAGCAGTCGCTTTGATTATATAATCTCTCCAGTCTGTCGCTACTCTCATTAATACACATCCAATATCTTTTTCATATCAATAATATCTGCTGAAGATATTATTTTTAGTGGTTTACCATTATCCTTTCCGCCCTTGGTGATAAGGATTATTAGTAATTTTCTATTATTCTCAAAACTATTCATCGCCTCATCTACAGTCAAGGTCTCATTGGCCAACATGAAGTAGTAGTCTTCTCCCATTTCGTGAATAATATCACCTACGCTATGCTCTTGTACGAACTCTTGCAGATTTGCTTGTTCACTAATCTTCTTACCTAATACAGTTATCAGTTTTCTACCATTCAAAATACCTATTAGCTTATCTCCTTCATATGTAGGTAGATTAGAATATCCTGTCCTGTATATCAATTCTATGGCAGACGCGATCTTCATATCGCTATTGATAGTGATTACCTCTTTATTACCTATTCTATCTATTGCCTCTGGTGGCTCTGAGATTAGATTTGCAAGCTTCTCAATCTTGTCTACAATATCATCATGTGGTTCGGCAATTATATATTTGCTATTACCCTGATGAATGATAGCATTACGAAGTCTACCGAAGTCTATTAGGTCTTCTTCGTATTTTCTCACTATTGAATTTAGCACCACACTTCTACGAATCACGTCGCTAAAAGACATGCTACGCTTGAAATTATATATAGTACGAAGACTATAATCTATATTATTGTACGCTGTAATAAATCTCTCCGCATTTGTTTTCTTCATATATCTCTCCTAATTTAGATTATATCATATAAAATGTTTTTTTGCAAAAACAATTTTAATAAATAGACATAATTTTATTCTTCCTTATGTTAAATATTGTGGTATATTGACTAATTTATAGAAAAAACGAAAAAATACTTGAAATTTTTCTAGTTTTATCATATAATAAATTTGGTTGTACTAGGTGGGGAGCTAGTGGTGCCCTGTATCCGCAATCCACTACAGCGGAGCTGATCGATACTCTGAGGAGTGTGTTCGGTTGTGTTGAGTAGTCTGCGTGTATGTTGAGATCAAGGTCTTATACAATATCGCCTTATGAACCATGTCAGGACCGGAAGGTAGCAGCATTAAGTGAGATACGGTATGTGCTATAAGGTAGCTTTGATGGAGTGCATGCTTATTATGCCAGCAATTGACTCATTTCGAAGTTATCTGTACAACTATCCATTTAGACGAGTGATGAATAAACTCGTCTTTTTTTATGAAAAACAGACAGTCTAACAGTCTGTATATTCTGATTTTATTATTGTATATTTCTTAGCATATTGTTTACACAAGGATCTAATAAATAGTATTAGCGATATTACCATAGGTATTGACAATATCGATATATACACCAAACTAGTCATACCTATATTGTCGCCAAACGCACCTAATAATAAAGCATATAATGAACTAATGGCCGCATATCCAAAATATTCCACTGTGATCCTTATTGAATGTGCTCTATCAATATTTCTCTTAGGTGTACACACTTGTAAATAATTATTGATAAATATTCTACATGGAGTAAGTATTGCGCCCTGTATCAATGTGCATGCGACAATCACCACAATTGTTATTATAGATGTAGGATCCAATAAATACATAATACCGCATGCGACAAACGATATAATGGACATTGCTACAAAAATTATTAGACTTCGTACTCCAAACTTGAGATTGAATTTGAATTGATATTTACTAGATATGCTAATAGTTAATTTATATATCGCATACAATAATCCAAACAATGTAATTTGTATAGTATTAGAGTCTACCAATTCCTGCAAATAAATCTTGAACGCCGAACCTGTGATAGACAGAGTTCCTCTCATCATGAATATAAAGAATAACAATGTTAGTAAGAATCCAGATGTCAATAATTTCATATATCCATCAGGTCCACGAGGTTTTCTCTTTTTTAGTTGTACTGAAGTATCAACATTTCGCTCTTGAAATTTGTTAGGATCTACGAAGATAAACGAATATAATATTGAGAATATTACTATTCCAAAGGATATCCAATATGCAAGGTACGCATTATAACTATAAATATAAGTTACTGCCACCGCACCAAAGGCTTCTATCATCTGATATATGCTTAGGCCTTTGCCATATATTCTCTCATAATCTTTACCACGCTTGAGTGTGTCTAGACTTTGATTGAGTATAGTATTGACTTTGACGCCACATATACAATATCCAAATGCTAAAAATGCAGTACCTACAGCGAATGTGAAATAATTAGTACCCAATATGCACAATAGCAAATATATGGCATAACCCATTAGTCCTATCCTAGTACAAATCACAGGTTTTACATTTTGGAATAACCTATTGATAGGTATGCACATCAAACAGCCAGCCAGCATCAATATCGAGTCAAGAGCGATTATTTGAGAATTGCTAAGACCTTTCTCTATAGAGAAGAACATAGTAGATATAGTCCATACAAAAATAACGTCCCATGTCAAAGCACAAAAAAGTGGGAAGAAATTAACATTTCTATTCATGAACTTTTGCATACGTTCTTCGTTGGTCATACTAATATGATAATACTTTGTAATTATCAAGTCAAATTAATATAATCATTTTCTGATTCTTACTTAAAATTATAGCATTAAAAAAGAAGGATTTCTCCTTCTTTTTTTACTTAGCATCGTATAGAGTTTTTCCTTCGCTAATCTCTACTAATAGCGGTACTCTTAGATCTATTACCGATTCCATCTCTTCTTTTAGTATTTGCGCTACTATTCCGTTCTCGCCCGGGTAACAATCCACTACTAATTCGTCATGTATTTGAAGTATTAATTTGCTCTTTAAGTTTTCTCTATTCATACGATTATATACCTTGATCATGGCTATCTTGATAATATCACTAGCACTACCTTGAAGTGGCATATTCTTGGCTACTCGCTCAGCAAAACCACGCATTACTTGATTTCGTGAATTAATATCTAAAATATGTCTTACTCTACCCATAATAGTCTTAGCATATCCTTTCTCTCTGGCAGATGTTATACACTCTTCTCCATATTCTTTTACTCTTGGATAGATTGATAAATATTTTGAAATAAATTCACTAGCCTCTTTCACGCTTGAATTAATATTTTGACTAAGTCCATATGCACTAATTCCATAAATAATACCAAAGTTTACAGACTTAGCAGTACGACGCATATTGCTATTTACTTCATCTATCGGCACACCAAATATCTTGCTAGCCGTCGCAGTATGAATATCCTTACCAGATAGATAATCCTCTATCATATTATCATCGCCACTAAAGTTCGCCATGAGCCTAAGTTCGATCTGATTATAATCCGCACTTATTATTGTGCCGTTATCAAAAGAAGACTTGAACATTTTTCTCAATACTTTACCTTCATCATCTCTGATAGGTAAATTTTGCATATTTGGCTCTCTACTAGATAATCTACCTGTTGATGTAGTTCTCTGCATATAAGTGGTGTGAATTTTGCCATCTTCTCTAACATATGTGAGCATTCCATCTAAATAGGTACTGATCAATTTTGCTATTTTTCTATACCTAATAATGTAACTTACTATTTCATGTTTATCGACAATAGAATTTAACACTTCTATTGAAGTAGATTGTTTACCTTTGTACTGGATATTCAGTTTGTTGAATAATAAATTTTGTAGTTGCTTTGGACTATTAATATTGAATTCTTCGCCTGCCAATTCATATATCTTACCTGTCAATTGATCTAATTCTTCATGATAAACTTTACTTAGGCTTCTGATCTCATCAGCATCGATAGACATGCCTACTTTTTCCATATCAAACAATACTTCTACTAAAGGCAACTCTATATCACTAAATAATTTTAGTTGCATTCCATTTATTAATTTAGATATATAGATTTCTTTCAATTTAAATAATGCAAGAGTCTTAGATTCGGTAATAATATCATTTAGTTTTAGTGCATCGTCAATACTAATCTCTGCATCTAATTCATTCGCGACATATATAGCAAGTGATACGTCAAAATAATTTTTAATATCAATATCAAAGTGAGATAATTCATGCATTATGGTTTTTGCATCAAAGCAAATTTTTTGTTTGTTGCTAACAAATAACTTTCTAATCTTATCAATATTATTATAGAAAATTTCTCCACTTGTATATAATACAAATTCTTTTTCCCCATTGGAGAAAATAAGTGACATATTATCTGCATTTAACGCTATAGCATCACCAAACGATAAGATCATTTCATCTATCATTTGGTCTGAATCTATCTCTATCGTCTCAGCAGTGAGATTGATTGTATCTGATTTTTCTTCTGCTTGATAATTGAAAAATTCTTTTCTACCCAAGATAGACTTGAACCCTAAATCTTTCATAATCTCATAAGACTCAGCATTGAATGGTAAACGATATTCACAGTCTTGTAAATTATATGATAGCTCGACATCTAACTTGATGGTCGCTAATTGTTTAGATAAATATGCTAAATCTTTATTGTTATTAATTTTCTCTTGCATTCCTTTCGACAATTCACCCACATGTGCCATAATATTATCAAGATTGTCATATGTTTCGATTAATTTTTGTGCACCGACTTTACCTATTCCTGGAATACCTGGAATATTATCCGAACTATCTCCCATAATAGCTTTCATCTCTATTACTTGATACGGCTTCCAGCCGAATTCTGACATTAATACAGGCTCTGTTACTTTTAATACATCGCTGATACCTTTCTTGGTCAACCATACTGTAGTGTTGTTATTTATTAATTGAAATAAATCTTTATCTCCTGATAGTAGGATAAAATCTTCATTGAATTTCCTAGTGAAACTACCAATAATATCATCAGCCTCTATTTCAGCCTGTTCTACGACCAATATACCCATTGCCTTCAACAAATCTTTAAGGTCGGCGATCTGAGATATTAGATCTTCTGGCGCTTTATCTCTAGTACCCTTGTAATCCGGATATATATCGTGCCTAAATGTATGCTTACCTGCATCAAATACACATACTAAATATTTGGGTCTCTCACTTCCTATCACGCTTAGTATCATGTTGATAAATCCATATATTGCATTACATGGTTTACCAGATAAAGATCGCATCGCTGGCAGACCATAAAAAGCACGATTTACTAAACTATTACCATCTACTAATACAAATTTTTCCATAGTGTTAGTATACCACAAAACACAAAAAAAGAAAATAAATTTGATATCTTTTAAATTTCATATGCCATATAGTTATTAAAAAATGAGATTTCTCTCATTTTATGTATTAACTTACCACATCTTAATCTATTTCATCTGGTGAAATATTATTTATCTCCGTCTTTTTAGGAATAAAATTTTCTAATTTCTCTTTAAACTCTTCATATACTTGAATAACAGACTTTAGTCTAGCCTCAAACACTTCTTCTTTGCACGGTTTCATATTATTAATTAAGAATTTTGACTGAAGTTCATCTCTTCTATTTCTCATCTCTTCAAAGTAAGGAATATCTTCAACCCAAACCTTAGATAGTCTATCAATTTTTATTCCGTTACACTTTAATTCATACATTTCAAATATTTGTGAAACATTCACACCTAGATTTACCGCTTTTTTAATAATAGCTCGATAGTCTGATGGATCTAAATTTTTGAGTATGATTGTCTGACCATTATATTGTCGTTGTAATTTTATCATGATATCATTTATATCTACATTACGATCATTTTTACTATCTCTAAATTTATTTTCCACATGATCCAATCCGAACATTTCTAACCATTCGGATTTTGTGAATTTTTCTTCAGTACCATCACTGTAATATTTAATCAAATAATTAAATGCCTCATAGGTTCTAGTATCATTCCTTTTTATACCAACAAAGGTGCCATGTTTATTAACATAATTGTGTAATAATCTTTCGGTGTATGCAACTTTATCTATACTAATTTCATATTTTCTCATTCTCTCATCAGCTAAAAGATCTGTAACAAAATATATTGGTATATTAAATGTCTGTGCAACCTCTTTAATATAATTATTGAATACTTTATGACTCCGATATGAATCTACATAACCATCTCGATCTCTAAACAACTTAAGTTTCTCAACATCACGACACCTATAATAGAGATCTGAAAACTCTCTAAATCCCAAATCATATTTCATAATATATTCATGAGATACCATCCTACCTTGTCTCTTTAGAGATATCTGATAAGAATGTAATTTCTCATAAAAAGGAAGTTTTTTTCTCTCTATATGCAGACTGCCTCCAGATTTTATATAATCTTTTATTAGTCCAATCAAATCTTCTCTTAAGTTTTTGCTTATCTTAGATTTTCTAGAATATCCTAATAATTTGAACTTAGTTTCTAGATCTATTAATTTACCTTCATCATCAAACAATCTTGTATTTTTTATGTATCTATAGATTGGCGAATCTGATTTTAAATCTTCTAGTTTTCCACCTGCATTTTTATAATCTCTTAACATTTGTTTTGCTTTCTCATAGAATATAGAACCCTTATTCAATACTAAATCCTCCATATATAATATTCTAACATAAATAACATTATTTTTCAATACTGTTAGTTAAAAAAACAAAAAAGAAGCAATAAGATTTATTACTTCTTTAGCTTCATGGTGCACCAAACAAAAACTAAATCGAACCACGATTTTGTTTTTTTATATAAATTTTAAATTAAGTATTGAAAGTTTGTTTAAACCATGCTATACTTTATATACTTTTAAGGAGCGCATATGGAAAGATTAAAAGAATACACTTATACAAGATTACAAGACATGATAAATAATGTTCGTATGAGTTTAAGATTACATATTCAAAAGCATAATAAACCATATTGTCATGAAGCCGAGGGTTTTATACAAGCTATTATGGCTTATTCGCCATTGGTAAGACCTGAAAAGGTTAAAGAATTTGAGTTGGTTTTAAGAAGATATGTTTATGGTTGTGTCGAATTACCAGAAACCTATGATGATAAAGATTTGTGGAATACAACAATAGAAAAAGCTGAAGAAATGAACACACTTATTGTAGTAAATAGTATTTATCAACTTATTGACTATTGCAATGTTGTAAAAACATGGAACGATACTCGTTCTTGGGAAGAAATTGACAAAGTTTTACACAAACAAGGTCATAGCGGATACTCTTTTTCAGGACTTGCAAATATGATGATTAGATACTCTAAAATTGGAGTTGAATTTGTAGACAATTATTGTCCAGATAGACTAGAACGTGATAGCAATTTTGCTGAACTTTACAATAATACAAAAGATAGCAAAAACACAAAACAAGAAGAAAATATAATAAGTAAGTAAAAATTAAAAATGGGATTCTCGCGTGTGCTTGTCTGGCGGAGCGAAGCGACGCCACTTGTTCAAGGCAAGCACACGCGGTGTAATCATTTGAATAAATATCTAAATATTAATCTTTTTTGATTTAAAATGTTTTGGTTTCTTGATTATCTATTTCTGCCAAGAATTCATCAACATCAATTTGTTCTAAATATTGCTTAACATAGTTTTCTGCAATTGTTTGAAATTGACGGCGAATAGTGTTATCAATTCTTTCGTATACCACTAAATTTGTAAAGTTTATATTTTCTAAATATAATGAAGGTGCTAGTGTTGGAATGAATGATAACTCATTACTAGTTGAAATTACATAATTAGTATTTCCTGTTAAAGAACTAAGAAGTTTTCCAAAATCTACGGATGAAAGAGTGTTGTTTGTATATTCTTCGTTACTTGATAAACTTTTATAAATTCTTGGTTGCTCATTTGAGTCAAAAAATTCATTTTCGCTATTTAAATAACATGCAATAAATCTTCCAGTATAAGATGTTCCATCATAATTTTCATCAAGTTCTCTAAATATTTTCAATTTATATTCATCATTTTCTTGTTTAGAAATTATCTCTGCAAGTTTAAGTGGTGAAATTAAACAATTTCTTCGAATATGTTCTATCAATTCATCAGTTTTATTGTATTCATCTAAGATTTTTTCAAATTCAGCCCTTTTATTTTTATCATGCTTAATACAACCACCAATTCTATTAAGTTCCCATTTTCTATCAATAAGTTCTTTTAGTTTCTCATATAAATTATTTGACATACTATTCTCCTTGTTTTTATATTAGCATATTTTAATAGACATTTCAATAACTAATTTAAAATTGATATAAAAAAACTAAATCGGGTTCGATTTAGTTTTTACTTGGTGCCGATGGTCGGGGTCGAACCGACACGGTATTGCTACCGCGAGATTTTGAGTCTCGTGCGTCTGCCATTTCGCCACATCGGCTTATTGATAATACTTAGGTAGTATAACACATATTTTACTATTTGGCAAGAGTTTTAGAATAAATAACTTAATTTTTTAAAACAAGAAAAAAAAGAAGAGAAATTTATTCTCTTCTTTTTCCGATCTTTTTGCGTACTGCAAATTGGTCTTTTAAGCTATTGTGAAACTGAATGTTCCATCTCCATTATCTGTTACAGATATATTCTTTGTAGTTTTTGGATCTACAAATAACTTAGATACGTCATCTGCACCCATATTCATTGATTCAGGCAATATGATTGTCCATGTACTGCTGTATACATTGATCATATTTGTATCTGCATCAATTACTTCTGAGAATCCTTCTGCCGACATTAATGTTATTGTTTCACCTTCAGTAAATCCTCCGGTTAGGTCTACAAATGTATCATAATCAAATACTATTTGACTAATCTCATACACTTTCACTTGTACTTCGGTAACCTTTACTCCTGACTTAACTGTATATGTGTTATTAGCACCTGCAGTGAAGATTTCACTATTAGTTATCAATTCTGTACTGTATTCGCTTTCTCCTTCTACCTTGTAGATAAATCCATAGATTTCTTTGTTAGCATTATTATTTGTTACTTGGATCTTAATGGTTGCTTCTGAGCCTGCGATGTATGTATCGTCAGTACTTCCTTGTACTACCTTGTTTGATGTTGTTGCACTGCTATCAGTTTTCTCTATTGTTACTTGTGTATTCGCGTCATTAGTCTTTGTCTTAATTGTATATGCCTTGTGATATGTACTTAATATTTCCACTTCAGCA
>JAZOUZ010000006.1:0-5428 GCA_045658505.1 Candidatus Onthoplasma sp.
GCAAATAATATATGTTTGACAGCATTAGGTCCGCATACTAATCTAGGCACTTTGATTTCTAGACATCCAGATGTGGTAGGTATGGTTAATCACATATATGCAGAAGGTTGTTCTCCATATGGTTGGAAGTCAGAAGGTAAGTGGACTAATTATATTTCATTCAATGCTTCATCGGATCCTGAAGCACTAAAGATAGTAGTAGAGAGTGGTATTCCTGTAACAATGGTGCCTTCTAGAATGGGTAGAGAATTGGCTAACTTTACAGAAGAAGAAGTGTACAAGATTAGAGACATTAATGATGTAGGTAGATTTATTGCGGAGATGTATTGTGGATATTGGGAGCATAATTATCCAGATAGAAGAATAGCGACTAATGACACATGTGCTTGCCTTATTATGAGATTCCCAGAGTTATTTAAGACTAAGCGTGCTAGATTCGTAGTAGATACTGATGAAGCTCCTGGTAAAACGACTATCAAGTACGACAAGAAAGGAAATGTAAACTTTGTGTACAAGGTAAATAAGAAGAAATTCCACAAATTATATTTCAAAGCAGTCGAAAAAATGGGTAATTATAAATTCTATAATTAAAAAATTTGACATTCTTTGTGGTATTTGATAATCTAAAATCGAGGAGAATATTATGTACATGTTATACATATGGTTGGCTGTGATTTGTATAGGTCTTATTATTGAAGCATTGCAGACTGGCACATTGGTATCTATTTGGTTTTCAGCAGGTGCGGTTATTCCATTCGTTATGAGTTTTTGGAGAACAGATGCAGTTTGGTATATTACCTTACAGATCTTAGTTTTTGGTATAATAACTTCACTATTGTTGATATTTATTAGGAAAATAGCCAAAAAAGTATTGTTCGGTAAAAATCAAGCAACAACTAATCTAGATAGTATGATAAATAAAAAAGTAAAAGTTTCTCAAATCAATGAAGATATAATATATGTCAAAGTCAATGATGTAGAGTATAGAGCAGTAGGTCTTGATGCAGACGATCTTAAGATTGGAGAATATGTCGTTATTAAAAAGTTAGATGGCAATAAGGTCATCATAGATAAGGAATAAACAAAGGGGGAAATTATGGTTGCATTAATTATTGTTATTGCATTAGTAATTGTGGCAATTGTGCTATTCGCACTTAGTATTAAAATTGTTAGACAGGCCAATGGTGCTATTGTTGAGAGATTGGGTAAGTATCACAAGACTTTGGATACTGGTGTTCATTTTATATTACCATTATTTGATAAATTATTACCGCCAGTGTCATTAAAGGAACGTGTGGCGGACTTTAATCCACAACCTGTGATTACAAAAGATAATGTTACTATGCAGATAGATACTGTAGTGTATTTTCAAGTAACAGATGTTAAATTGTTTACATATGGTGTAGAGCGTCCTATTGCTGCTATTGAGAATTTGACTGCTACTACGCTTCGTAATATTGTTGGTGATCTAGAATTAGATGAGACATTGACATCTAGAGATACAGTAAATACTAAAATGCGTGCAATTTTGGACGAGGCTACTGATCCATGGGGTATCAAGATTAATAGAGTCGAATTAAAAAATATTCTACCACCTAGAGATATCCAAGAAGCAATGGAAAAACAAATGCGTGCAGAGCGTGAACGTCGTGAGCAAATTCTTCGTGCAGAAGGCGAGCGTCAGTCTAATATCTTAGTAGCAGAAGGTGAGAAGAATGCAATGATTCTTCGTGCAGAAGGTGAGAAAGCAAAACTTATTGCCGAAGCAGAAGGTAAGGCGGCCGCTATCAAATTGGTAAATGAATCTAGTCCTAATGCTGCATATTTAACAATCGAAGGCTATGAAGCATTGAAAGTATTGGCGAATGGTAATTCGACTAAGATTATTGTTCCTAGTGAGATTCAGAATATATCAGGATTATTAGCAAGTATGAGTGAAGTAGTGAAAACAGAAACTCCTACAGCAAAAGTAGTGGCACCTGCTAAGACTGTTAATGAAACAAAAACAGCAACTAAGAAGAAATAGAGCGAAATTCGCTCTTTTTTCTTGCTTTAGTTTTTGTTTAGTGGTATACTAAACTCATGAGGTAAGGTATGAAGAAATTTTTTAATGAATTCAAGAAGTTCATTACCCGTGGCAATGTGCTTGATCTAGCGGTCGGCGTTATTGTGGGTGGCGCTTTTACAGCGATTGTTACATCGCTTACAAATAATATCATTCGTCCGCTAATCAACTGGATTATTGCATTAATAGGCGGTAAAGATGGACTTAGTTCTGTATTTACATTCTTATCTAAGGCATATACAGTAGACGCCGAAGGAAAGACTATTATCGATTTGGCGAATAGTATCTATATTGATTGGGGAGCATTCTTAACTGCCATAATCGATTTCTTTATTATTGCATTTGTTGTATTTACGATCGTGAAGGCTGTCAATCTATCTAGAGAAAAGTTCGAAGAATTAGGACATTTGATCGAGAAAGAAGGCAAAAAAGAAAGACGTGAGATTAGAAAAGCATTGCGTCTTCAAGCCAAAGCAGAAGGTAGAAAATTCAAAGAGTTGTTAGCAGAAGCGGAGGCTGAAAAAGCGCGTCTGGCTGAAGAGAAGGCACAATTAGAGGCCGAAGAGCAGGCAAGAAAGGAAGCAGAAGATCGACTCAATAATCCTACTCAAGAAGATCTCCTCAAAGAGATTAGGGATTTGCTTCGTGAAAATGCTAAATTAAAAAAGAAAAAATAATAATTACATTTAATAAAACAAAGATACTTATTAAGATAAAGGGGTGTTTATGAATTTACCAAACAAATTAACGGTTATGCGTATCGCGATGATACCATTTATGATGTTTTTCTATCTAGCTAATTTTATTCCTTATGGTATAGGTAAAATAGTAGCTTTAGTATTATTTGTAGTGGCGGCACTTACAGATCTATTAGACGGCAAGATCGCTAGAAAATATAATCTAGTAACTAATCTTGGCAAATTCTTAGATCCGATTGCGGATAAAATGCTTACATCTGCGGTATTGTTTATGATCATTGCAGATGGTACTATTGCTAATCCTTGGGGTGCTATTATTGTTACTATCATTATTTCTCGTGAATTTATGGTTAGTGCATTAAGATTGCTTGCAGCTAGCAAGGGTGTCGTGCTTGCTGCTGACATTTGGGGTAAGGCTAAGACTATGGTGCAGATGATTGCATTACCTGTGTGTATGGTATTTGCTTACATATTAACTTGTGGATTCGCATTGGCGGGCTGGTTAGTAACTACATTTGAAATAATAAGTTATGTATCTTTGGGTCTTGCTACACTATTAACTGTAATATCAGGTGCTAATTATTTGATTAAGAATAAAGACTGTTTCAAAGATTCTAAATAAGATCGAATACCCGATCTTTTTTCTTTATATTTTATCGAACAAATGTTTGATAAATGTTTGACTTTTATTCGTTATTATGATAAAGTAAAGATAAGAAAAAGGAGAAATTATGACGGACGAGAAGAAGAAAGCTTTAGAAATGGCGATCGCTCAGATCGAGAAACAATATGGCAAGGGTTCTATAATGAAGATGGACGAGAATAGTTTTGCTGATGGTATAGAGGTGATACCTACAGGTTGTCTGCCACTAGATATTGCGTTGGGTGTAGGCGGTCTTCCAAGAGGTAGAATAGTAGAAATCTATGGACCAGAGAGCAGTGGTAAGACTACTGTGGCACTTCATGTGATTGCCGAGGCTCAAAAGATGGGTGGTACTGCAGCGTTTATCGATGCGGAACATGCTTTGGATCCTATATATGCGCAGAAATTAGGTGTAGATATTTCGTCTATGTATGTTTCTCAACCAGACACAGGAGAACAAGCTTTAGAGATTACTGAGCAGTTAGTGCGTAGTGGTGGTGTAGATATTGTTGTAGTAGACTCTGTGGCTGCTCTTACTCCTAAGGCAGAGATTGATGGAGAGATGGGTGATGCCTTTGTAGGATTGCAGGCTAGACTCATGTCTCAAGCGCTAAGAAAACTAACAGGTGTAACATCTAAGAGTAAGACTCTAGTAATATTTATCAATCAACTTCGTGAAAAAGTTGGTGTAATGTATGGTAATCCTGAGACTACTCCAGGTGGTAAGGCTTTGAAATTCTATTCATCTGTTCGTCTAGATGTGAGAAAAGTGGACGCACTTAAGAATGGTTCGGATATTGTGGGTAATAGGACTAAAGTAAAAGTAGTGAAGAATAAAGTGGCTCCACCATTTAAGACTGCCGAATTCGATATAATGTATGGTGAAGGTATTTCAATATTCGGTTGTTTGATAGATGCAGCGATTGAGATTGGTGTAATAGAGAAGAGCGGATCTTGGTTTAGTTATAATGGAGACAAGATTGGTCAGGGTAAAGAAAACGTTAAGGCATACTTCTCTGCTCATCCAGAGTTGGCAGACGAAGTAAATACTATAGTAAGGGAAAAATTGGTTAATTTATAATGCTTGAGACTTTAGTGATAGAGAATGTCGCAATAATTGATAAGGCGACACTACAGTTTGAGAATGGACTCAATACTATTAGCGGTGAAACGGGTGCAGGTAAGAGTATATTGCTAGATAGTTTGAGTTTTGTTTTCGGCGGTAGAGCAGATAAATCACTAATTCGCACAGGCGCTAAATCTATGAAAGTAGAAGCGGTTTTTGCTTCTCTTAGTGAAAAACATATTAAAATTATTAAAGACGAACTCAGCATTGATTGTAATGATGAGTTGTTTTTATCTCGAGAATTAGATCTTGGTGGTAAAAATACGTGTAAAATTAATGGGGAATTAGTTCCTGTAGCGACGGTCAAAAAAATCTGTCAAATGTTGGTTGATGTGCATGGGCAAAGTGAACATTTAGCTATATTAAATAATGATTATCAATTAAAAATCATAGATCTATATTCTAAAGACGCGATGGTTTTGTTATCTGAATTAGAACAAATAATATCCAAATATAGAGAAGCGGAAGATCAAATTAATGAATTAGGTGGTAACGAGAGAGAAAAACAAAATCTAATTGATCTATATACTTATCAGATCTCAGAGATCGAAGATGCAAATATTCAAGAAAAAGAATACGACGAATTGTGTATCGAAAAGCGAGAAATGCAACAATACGAAAAGATCAATGAGAACCTGCAAATATGTCTTAGAGAGTCGGCAGAGAATAGTTTTGAAAATGTAATAGTGGATAAATTGAATAGTTGTATCAAGGCGTTATCAAACATACAAGATACTAATCCTCATTATAAAGAACTCCTAGATAGATTTAATAGTGTCAGAATAGAGATAGAAGACATTAATGATACGATCATAGACGATATAGATAAGAATGTTTTTGATGAAGATAGATTTAGATATATAGATAGTAGGTTAGATCAAATCAAATCGCTATAT
>JAZOUZ010000007.1:0-14648 GCA_045658505.1 Candidatus Onthoplasma sp.
GTTTTAGTATACAAAAATTTACTTTTCAAAGGTTTATGTAATGCAGTAATATTAACTCCTTCATGGTTATCTATGGATTTTCTAATTTCTGTAATAGTTGGAAGGTTATTAATAGATTTCACGTATGCTGTTTTTTTAAGAAACTTTTTTATTAAACTCATACATCCGCCTTAGTCTCTAAACACATCGTCGTCATCGCTAGACTCTACAGGTGTTAATACTGCATCACCTTGTGGTTGGACTTTGCTGGTATTACGAGTATATAGAGTATCTCTTCCAGGTTCGTAGAATTGAGTAAACTCACTCTTCCACTTGATAGGAATAGTGCCACGCATACCGTTACGATGCTTAGCAATAACTAGTGAATAATCCAATGCTCCGTCCATGTCTTCACTTTCCTTCGCCTCTTCGCTAGCGATATCTGCGATAAACATTACAATATCAGCATCTTGCTCAATACTTCCTGATTCTCTTAGATCAGACAACTGAGGAGTACGATCCGCACGCTTCTCACTCTCACGATTAAGCTGTGATAATAGTATAATAGGCACTCCTAATTCACGAGCAGCCAACTTGATACTACGAGTAAGGTCTGCTACTTCTTGTTGACGGTTGCCGTCTTTTGATTGTTTCTCGCCCTTCATCAACTGCAAGTAGTCAATGATAACCATATCTAGACCATTCTGCACCTTTAGTCTTCTACACTTAGATAAAATTTCTGCAGGAGTGATAGAAGTGGTATCGTCTATGTATATATTTGAATTCTCTAATATCTTCTTAGTCTCAAATAGGGTTGACCATACATTATTATCTTTAGTACCACCCTTAACCATATCCATAGGCACACGACCAGTCGAACAGATAAATCTCTGCGCCACTTGTAGTGCTGACATTTCTAGGTCAAACATAGCGACTGACTTACCGTACTTGATAGCAGAGTTGACTGCAAAGTTAACAGCCAAAGTAGTCTTACCGATACCTGGACGAGCAGCGATAATAATTAGTTCGCCTGGTTTGAATCCATTAGTGATCTTATCTAGAGTAGGGAATCCTGTCTTGATACCTGCATTAGCATTAGGATCAATAGATACCTTCTCTAGCATATCGATAACCTCTGCCACACCTTTCTTAATGTGTTCAAGTCCGCCTTTACTAGTTGATTGAGATATATCAAAAATCAATTTTTCCGCACTTGCCAAAACATCTTTAGCATCTGTTTTATCATAAGCTTCACGCATGATTCGTTCGCCTGCTTGTATAATTTGTCTCAACATACTATCATTTCGAATAATATCCGCATAGTACTTAAAATTAGCCGCACTAGGAACAAAATTAGTCAAATCGGTAATATATCCCAGTCCGCCAACTTCTTCTAATTCTCCCTTATCTTCTAGTGTTTTACTCACTGTCACGTAATCGACCGCTACATTTTTTATATAATTATCCAACATCGCTTGATATATTTTTTGATGAGCAATTGTATAGAAATCCTTAACCTGAACTATAGGGAAAGTATCAATGCAAGCATCTTGCGAAATAAACAAACAACCTAAAAGTGCCTGTTCTGATTCTAAACTATAAGGTGCTATCGTTGCTTTCTTTTCCATTGTAATTAATCTCCTTTACTTGAATACATCTTTGTCATTATTTAATATTTTCTTCGCTTCACGCTTTTGTGCTTGACGTTTAGCGATGAGTTCTACTATCACTACCGCCACCGACATAATGAGCATAAAGCATATTATCTGCACCGCACTATTGGTAATGACATTCCTAGTGAGATATCCGAATGCTATCATTATAGGCACACAACATATTACAGTAATCGCAATGCGTTTGGCCACCTTCATAGCATTCTGATACATTTCATTATTTTGTCTTCTCATTAATTCTCCACTATAGGCTTCTTGCTCTTAGCACGAAGTGCGTGATCTAAGATAGCCTTACGTATTCTAATACTTTGAGGTGTGATTTCCACCAATTCATCATCGTCAATAAACTCCAACGCTTCTTCTAAAGTCATAGTTTGTATTGGAGTAAGTCTGAGTGCTTCATCACTCGAGCTACTACGTGTGTTGGTTAGTTGCTTCTTCTTACATACATTTACTACGATCTCATCGCCCTTAGGGTTGGCTCCAACGACTTGTCCCATGTACACCTTGTCGCCCGCTTTTACTAGTAATCTTCCACGACCTTGTGCATTGTACAATCCATAAGTAATCGCTTCGCCTGTCTCATATGAGATAAGTGATCCGAAGTTTCTACTCTCTATATCTCCCTTGTATGGTTGATAACTATCAAATATACTAGACATTACACCTTCACCACGAGTATCAGTGAGCATTTGAGATTTGTATCCAAATAGTCCTCTACTAGGCACTAAGAATTGAAGTCTCATTCTGCTGCCGATAGGTGACATATCTATCAATTCGCCCTTCTTGGTACCCATGCTACTCATAATAGCACCTACGCAATCCTCAGGTACATCAATAACTACTCTATCGATCGGCTCATGACGAACTCCATCAATAGTCTTGAATAATACTCTAGGACGACTTACTTGGAATTCATATCCATCACGACGCATATTCTCGATCAAGATAGATAAGTGCATTTCGCCTCTACCGCTCACTTTGAATTGATCTGCTGTAGCGCCATCTTCTACTCTTAGAGATAGGTCCTTAATAGATTCCTTCATCAATCTATCTTTGATATGACGACTAGTTACGTACTTTCCCTCTTTACCAGCGAATGGACTATCATTAACCATGAATGTCATCTCTACACTTGGCTCACTGATCTTCACGAATGGGATTGCTTCCATCTCAATAGTCTCACTGACTGTATCGCCGATAGTAATATCAGGAATACCTGCTATACAGATAATGTCACCCGCCACACCTTCTTCGATCGCATCACGCTTTAGTCCGTCAAAGTTAAAGATATTAACAACCTTGCCTGAGTATGATTTTGCTTGATCAAAATAATTCTTCACATATACAGTTTGGTTTAGTTTGATCTTACCTGTTTCTACCTTTCCGACAGCAAGTTTTCCTAGATAGTCATTATGCTCAGTAGACGATACCAACATCTGGAATGGTGCACTGATATCACTCTTAGGTGGATCTATGTGGCTAATAATCGCCTCAAACAATGCACTCATATCGCTACCTAATTCCTTATAATTCTTAGTAGCGATACCCTCTCTCGCTGAACAATATATGATAGGACTGTCTAATTGCTCATCGCTGGCATTTAAATCAAGCATTAATTCTAATACTTCATCACCCACCACATCAAGTCTAGCATCAGGTCTGTCGATCTTATTTATTACTATTACCACTTTTAGATTTAATTCCAAGGCCTTCTCTAATACGAATCTGGTTTGTGGCATTGGTCCTTCGAATGCATCTACTACGAGCAATACACCGTCTACCATCTTAAGTACACGCTCTACCTCTCCACCGAAATCCGCGTGTCCTGGAGTATCTACGATATTGATCTTAGTACCCTTATAGAATGCTGAGCAGTTCTTACTAAGAATAGTAATGCCTCTCTCACGCTCTAGATCATTACTGTCCATTACTCTGTCTTCTACTTCTTGATTTTCTCTAAATATTCCGCCCTGCTTTAATAACGCATTAACCAAACTGGTCTTACCATGGTCTACGTGGGCAATAATTGCAATATTTCTAATATCCATAAATTTTCCTTTTATCTTTTCTTTTAGATTTTGTATGTCAAATAGCGCCATAATCCTACGGCAGATATTATATGTTATATATAATAACATACTATTAAGATAAAATCAATAAGTAACAATAAATTAATTAAGTAAATTTTGACGAATATATATTACTTATGTCATTGCGAGAAAGACGAAGTCTGACGTGGCAATCTACACTTATCTCAAATGAAAAAACTAGCGAACCGCTAGCCTTCTCGCATCTTATAAATCATTCTTTCCCAATCTCTACCAATATCCAAACCAATAAAAAATGCTTTCATACATTCTTCATCTCTTATTGAATAGAAATGGCGTTCCAACTCAAACTCGTACTTTCTTAGCTTCTCTCTCATTTCTTCGGATAAATTATTGTTGAGATATTTTCGTTGGCTTTCAACACTTAAAGAGAATTCCGTTTTCTTATCGCCCAAAATACAAGAAATAATATCAGCATTCAAGAAAATATCTAAAATTATAGAATCCATTTTTACCTCCTAATTTAAATATTATTCGCTAAACAGTAAAAAGTCAACCAAATTAAATAAAAAATTATTCGCTAAACAGTAAATATTTTAATGTTCGGCAAACAAAATATATAATAAAAACATGAAAAGATTTATCGAAAGACTTAAAGAATTGATGAAAGATCATAATATAGACGTTTCTGACTTGTCTAAAATTTTACAATTGCCATATGATACACCGATTTATAGTTGGTTGAATGGAGAGTACTATCCCACATTAGACAGATTAATTGCTATGGCTAATTATTTTCAATGTTCTCTAGAATATTTATTAGGAAGAACAGAAAATAATAGTATCGAGATCTTTAATACTTATCCATCATTCAATGATAGATTCGAGGAAATTCTTAAACAAAAAAAGAAAAAGAAATATCATTTAATAAAAGAAAAAATTTGTAGTTCTGACACCTTTTTCAAATGGAAAAAATTCAATAGCGATCCTAGAATCGAAACCGTAATCAAACTAGCAGATTATTTCGATGTATCGATCGACTATATGGTCGGCAGAGAATAAGTCAAATACTCATAAAAAATAAATATTAAAAATTTCAAAAAACACCTTAAAAATAGTTGATTTTTCTTTTTAGATTTAGTAACATTTTTATAGTTGAAATATTCAACAATAGAAAAGGAGAAAATTATGAACACAATAAGCACAGGCGATTTCATCAAACAAGTAGCTGAAGCTACAGGATGTACTCAAGTACTAGTTAAGGAAATCCTTAACGCAGCAGTTGATCAAGTTAAGACTAACCTTAAGAATGGTCAAGAAATGCACTTTATTGGCTTCATGAACATTGGCGTGAAGGCTCGCGCTGCTCAAGAGAAGATTAATCCTTTCACTAAAGAAAAGATTAAAGTAAAGGCTTGTAAAGTTCCTACTGTGAAGTTAAGTGCTAGCTTCAAGACTTTGTTGAAGAAGTAATTTTGACGAAGACTCTACTATCATGTAGAGTTTTTTTCATATCAATTCATATAGAAATTACAAATAATTTTATAATTAGATACATTATTTGGCAAAAAATGTTTGTAAAACAATTTTTTTTTGATATAATAATATTATCAATATAGGGGGAAATATGGATATCACATTTATATGCTCGATTGCAGGCGTAATAGTATCTGTGGTCGGTGTCATTATTATCTTCATGACAAGATATAACATTCTTAATATTTTAGATAAGGACATTTTACTTTTTGATAAGAACTTCGAACTAAAGAAAAATGCGATCAACGAAGCAATGGATATTGTGGATCAAGTCGCTCAGTCTGGTAAAGAAATTACCCTTCGTGCCGACTTTGAAGAAAAGGCAAAATCTGCATACAATGGATTATTATGTATCATGACTAATGCTAAAATCGCTGATGAGTTTTACAATATCGCTATAGACAAAAATTCATCTGTAGACAATGTACGCATCGCTAAATTCAAACTCGCTTGTAGAAAAGATATTGGTCTCAAGAACAAGCATTCAAAAGCTATCAAACAACAAAAATCAACTTATATTGGATCTAACGAAACAATGCTTAGAACAAGTGTCGCTACAGGATCTAATAGCGGATTTGGCGCTAGCACTAGTACATTCGCTAGTCAGCCAAGAGTAGCAGAAGAACCAAAACCTAGACCTACCCCTGCTCCTACTCCTAAACCTGCGACTCAAGCTACTCCTACACAATTAAGACCAAATCCATTGAGTCGTCCGGCTCAGCCTAGACCAATGAATAAACCAACTGATGGTGCTCCTAAAGTTTAGAAAAAACTCCACGAAATCGTGGAGTTTTTTATCTTTTTTTACCATTCTGTACTTTGGTCATTATTTTCTCTAATTGAGATTTTAGTTTGTTTAGATCTCCTTTCAATGCATTCTTTCTAATGCAAGAAAATTCAACGTTATTAAATACTAAGATTAATCTATCCTTATCTTCAATATAGCTAGTCAACTGCTTTAGATTATGAATATTTTTCGCCACTTCTTGACCATCTTTTAGTAGAGTTTCGCTACAAATATTATCATCGATCTTAATTAGCAAACTATCCATTTCGCCTAGTTTCTGCTTATTGTATGATTTTTTCTGTGCGCGAACTAGCATGACAGGTATTAGTAGGTACATGACCTCTAATACCGCCAAAGCTACTAACAATACAATATCCCAAACGATTGACTTCTTCATAACAATATCGAATATCAACATCGCCACCATACACACCATTAATATAGGTATCAATATAGCGATAATCTTGTCTTGTCGTCTTTTTTGAGATTTGTATACATATTTAGAGCATACTATGCTATCATCTAGCTCATATTTATAATTGCATTCAAACATATAGTCTCCTAAATCTTTTCTTTCAATTCGTACTCACGAATCTTCTTTCGTCTAATCACTAAGAATACAGTAACTATCAATCCAACAACTACTAGTACTAATAGCACGATTAATAATATTTGCCACCAAGTTAGTAAATTACGATTTTCTATTACTACTGCATATTTAATGCCACCCTCTACATCTACTAGGTCTATTATTATAGGATCTTCGTCCGCATTGAATGAGAGTTCTCCGCTAGTGTCGCTATTCACCCATAACAAGTTTTTCATCTTCTCTGGTTTTGACATTACTAAATATAGATGATTATCAATATCTCTATGATTACCTGTAACATCTAATTGTAATTTATATGCATAACCATACACCTTCATACGAGATAAGTGTGAAGTTATTTTACCACGAATATTATTATACTCATCATGACTATCTGTAATAATAGACACTGTTAGTCTAGCTTCTACAGGAATCAAATCAGCATATTGACTATCCAATAGTCCACGATCATTTCTAAGCGTAATCAATCCAATACCTTCCACTTCCATTGATACACTATATGGATAAATAGTAGCAGTAGATATTTGCATTGTATTTAATTTATAGTTTTCGCTTTGCAATCCTTTTAGTGCCAAAGTAGGATCGATATTCACCACTTTGTTTCTACCTACATTCGCATCTGCAAATGATAACGCTACTTTAGCCTTATTTAGCGATACATCATCTGTACCTACTATATTATGAAGAGTTATTTCGCTATCTGACAGGGTCGCATTAGTAGTACTGTCAAATACTTTGTCATTGACTTTCAATCCTTCAATAGTTAATAGTCTCTTATTAATTTTGATGATATCATAAATCGGTAATTCATTGTTAATCAACTTGAAGTTGTTATTATTAGATATCGCCATATTTTTGATAAGAATATTATAATAAACATTCTCATTCGCCGTAGCGATATTTTCTTCTACACCATCTATAGTATGTGTAATATTAGCCATCTTAGTGAAGTTAGTAGAGTCTAATTTGAAGATACCGCCATAATAAGGCATTCTTACTGTAGCACCTGTATTGTCCACGAATTCAAACACTAAGTAATTAGTGAGTTTCTTCATATCTTCGTAAGCATGAGATTGATCATAAGTTTTCTCTTCTTTCTCTACCTTAGTAGCATCATAAGATATACTCAATGCCTTAGGTGTGATTTGTAGTTTGATAGTGCATAGCAATTTACCATTCAACTCTGCCAACCACGCATATTGATCAGAACTTTTGAATTTAATTATCGCAGTATAATTACCAACATTCTTAGGACTAACCAACATATTTGATTCATCTCGGTACTCTATAGTCTCTACAGCGTCTGCCACTATCTTAGCCATCTTCACGTCTGCAGTATTAGAATCATATTCTCCAATAATTATAGATTGCTCTAGAGCTGTTCCCGTATTATCACATATGAATACTTTAGGAATACTATACTCAGCATCTGTTACTACTACATACTCGTTAGCTTGCTTGATCCAAATAATTGGTTGCATGATTAATTCAACTTTTAGATCTCCTATTATTCTAACTAACTCTATCATATGAATAGATCCATCTTCGAAGTAAGTAGTATAGATCATATTTCGATATTCTTCACTATCTCTATCTAATAACTCACCATTGAGATAAACATTAGCCTTATAGATCTTGAAATATTCATTATAATTATTATTCCAAGTATAGCTCATCATTCCAGCACCTAAGAATTGAAGCGCGTCTGAGTATGCCAACGCTCCAGAGTTAGATTCATTTGTGAATCCAAATCCATAACCTGACAATGTAATATCCATTTTGATATTAGTATAGAACGACTCATCTCCAATATTTGCTGTGAGTTCGAGTTTGCAATTCTTGATCTCATATGAATATTCTACTGAGATACTTTCGCCCATTGTTGCCGCATTGTTCTTCATTAGCGACTTCATAGTAGTATTGAGTTCATATACTCCATCACCCAGATCTTTGATACTGAATCTCTTACCTGCTATAGATACTACTTTTGCGACTGTTACATGATCTTTTAGATTGAATCTATATCCTGATATTTGATCCAATGCATTATCATTAATTTCAATGACAATTCTAATCTTGTCATAATAATTAACAGTATCACCTTCTGCTACTACCCTCTCAGATCCATCACTTCCTGTGAGAGTCGATGTTGCATATACAGAGAATTTAGCCACATCGTCAATAGGAATATTGATCGAAGTATTTAATTCATTTTCTTCGTCTGGCCTAATTACCGATCCGCCTTCTAGATCTTCACCATTAAATGAATATTCTGGCAATATCACCACTCTCTTTAGATCGTAATCTAAGTAAATATAAATTTTTCCTTCAGACACTACATATCTAGATACATCGAAGCTATCTTCATAGTATACACTATCAATTGTTTCTAATACTATGATGTATTGAAGTTGTGGATCATATACGTCACTAGTATTCAATGTATATGTACCGGTATCTAATGAACGAATATATAAATGATTATATACTTCCTTGAATGAATCTGCGTCTGTATATACATAATCAACAAACATATTCTTGAAAGTAAATCCATCTTTTGTATTAGGATTAGCAGATACACTCAATCTATCAAACATTCTAACATTATATCTTTTGCTAACATCATTAATCTTAACCACAGGAGATCCTTGCTCAGAATCATTAATCTGTAATACCAACTCATATTCATTGTATTTTAATTCGTATACTAAAGTATAATTATCGGCAATGTTTTCAACTAAGATACCATCTTTATTTCCTTGAATACTACCGATCCATCTATTATAACCAAATCCAACAATATCATCTATATGAACTAATACATCTAAATCTGCGCCATATGGAATAGAAGAATAGGTTATTTTTTTATTCTCATTAGCAGTAACAAATTTAACATCTTCTCCCACTAGAGTACATACTGCCTCCAATGCAGGATATGACATAATATCTTCAAAGATACTGTTGGTAGCATTCAAAATAGAGAACTGAATTTCCACATTATACTTATAGATTTCATATACGATATTTAGATTGATTATATTATCGTTATCTGCATCGTACGATGTGATGAAGTTCTTAAATGCATCTACATTAATAAATGCTTTAGAATATGTATGATTATCTAATGCAGTATTTGAAGCATTAGACTCATTTAGTCCATATCCACTCTCCACATCCACACCATCATGTGTGAACTTAGATATATAATAACCTTCAGGCTTGCCTAAATTTATTGACATATCTTCTACTGTTAGAGTTTTAGATACACTACTACTATTTAAATTATTAGACAAATTGAATACATATTCTACTAAGTCGAAATTGATATTAAGGTTATATATTCTACCACTATCTACTGTAAATGCAATAACACCATCTTTAGCATCTGTTATTTGTGTGTCAGTATAGCGACTCAATGTAGCATCTCTATATATATAACCAAATGCGATTTGATTCATGTCGAATATAATTTTAATATCGGCCTTACCTATATTCTCATCTACCGTGAATTTATAAGTATCTAGTTGGAATGAATCATCTTTATTAATAATCTCACCATCGGCATATGTCACTAATACTTCTGGCAAAATTCCAGCATATCCAGATATTACTAATCCAGACATCGGCATAGAGTATATTACCTTAGCTTCAAGATATGATCCCACACCTACTCTAATAGTTGGCTTATGTGAATATAACTTATTGTCTTCATCAATAATATCGCTTAATTGGGATAATCCCATATCTCCAGCAGTGAAGTTATGATACATATAATAAACACCAGTTTTGTCTTCGAGTTCTAATGGAGTACTATCTAATTGAATAGTATCATATAGATGCAATCCTGATATAACTATTCTTTGAGCTAAAGTATCATTATCTGTAGTATCGATGATATTGCCTAGAATATCTTTTCTTTCTACTCTTGCATAGCTAGGAATATCTTTGACAGAGATCTTAGCCATCAAATATTCAGACGAATTTCCTGTATCAACGTCTAACAACTCACTCTTGTCTATATAATAAGTAAAATCGTAAGTCTTACAATATTCATAACTTTGAATTGTAAGTATTTTATTAATAGTGCCGGCAGTATAAGAGATCAACTGCTCGTCAAATGTAAATTCATAATTGTTAGTATATTCATTAGTATCAATCATGAATTTATCAAACATGAAACCATCATTCACTATAGCTTCAATACTAAATTTATCGCCAATTTTTATATCTAATATCTTAGTAGCGACAGAATAATCAGCATCATAATCTTTTCTAATCCCATTCTTAGTCAATACAATCTTGTCCAATGCTTTAATATCATTAGCGCCATTATTCAAAATTGTATCATATGACATATCTTGGATATGTACTTCATAGGTAATAGGCTGATATGCCATATATACCATCTGACTAGTTGGTTGGTCTGCCAAAATACTAACATTTGAAATATTAATACCATTTTGATTATAATATCCTTGGAATAAATATCCAATATTCTCAGGAGCTTCTGCATCTAATAATTGTATTTCTTGTCCGCGTTTATAATACGCTGTAGCTAATACATTATGATCTCCCGCAATAGCTGACAATACACCTGCATTGTACACTCTAAATGCATACTGAACGTTATATACAGTTGGAGTATGGTAAATATCAATAGTCTTATCAGAATAAAATTTCCCTATATCTTCACCATTATTAGTAAGAATATGGTCATAGAAAGTATAAGATTTTTGATCATTAGCTGAAATTTTAGAATAATTACCAACAGTTATTGTTGGAGTTTCTCCAGACTTAATTAAATATTCTCCATTGTTGAAATTATAAAAAGCATCACCAATAGTTACTAACCCAATAAGATCAGATCTTCCAACCAAATCATCTCTTTCAATCTTATGTCCTTGTATATCATTGAATACAATATCATCTCTTTTATTTTGTCTATTGATTATGAATCTAGTGCCATCAGCCAATTCATATACATCAGAATATATAGTATCACTACCTAATTCATGAGCATTTTTGTATCTAGTAATAATCTGTGGATTTAGTGTCAACTTGTATAGTTGAGTATAATCCATTATCAAAAGGTTATTCTGATCATCACTATTAGTTATTTTAAAATCAAATTCAATATTTGTACTAAAATATACGTTTTCAAAATTTGTTATAGATGCTGAGATCTCTATAGTAGATCTAGTCTCTTGTGGAATACCAGCAATATATTTATCCAATGTTTCTATAGAAAATTTATTAGCTTTTATATATTTGTCATTATCCACATCGACATCTACTTTAAACTTAATCTCATCTTCGTATCTAAATGAATATATTGACAATTCTTTACCATATTTGTTTAGATAATCTTCTCCAGATTTAGTCACATCACCTACATAATAAAAGCGTTCATCTGCAGTTTTCAAGATTGAGTTTTGGTATGTAGAATCTTTATGATATAATTGATTTTCACCTATTGCGTCTATAGTATAGTTAGACAAATTCACAAAGTCCATCATATTGCCTAATTCGACACTATAGTAAATGTAATCGAATACCGGTTCAATTTTCGCATCTGCGAACACTGACTCAATGTTCAATACTGACATGTCATATTTACCATCGAGATCGGTATCTGTATTGGTAATGTCTAACAAAACATTTTTCGTACCTTCTACCACGATTGTTTTATCTTCAGTTATTAGTTCGGTCGTAGTAGTCTCACTACCTGTCAATTTATAACTAATTAACCAACCTTTTACTTGGAATCCTACATTAGCTTGAGTCTTAAGTTTAGCAGGCTTAGTCAACTCATACTTGTCATATCCTGTAGTCGTACCAACGACATCATCAAACTTATATGGCTCATTGGGGTTTGTCTCATCGTATAGATAATAACTTTCTTTTACGTCTTCACCAACAGCATATGCAGTCATCTCTTGCATATTAAACAAAGCTAAGCATAATACTGTCATAATGCTTATTAATGCAATTAATAAATTATTTTTCAACTTACTCTTCATTTGCATTCCCCTTTATGCAAGAATTTCCAGCAATAGCGCCATCACTACATGCCGTAACTACTTGACGAAATTTTTTACTGGTAACATCTCCGCATGCATATAACTTATCTACGTTAGTTCGCATTTCTTCATCTACTATCACATATCCATAAGGGTCTAACTTCACATCTAGATCTAAGAAGTCTAAATATGGTTCATGCCCTATTGCGATAAAGATTCCGTCCATTGACAATTCTTTTTCTTCGCCTAATATATCGACTGTGATTTTATCTAATTTTTCTTCACCGAATATTTTAGTAACTTTCGCACTCGATAACACTTCAACATTTTTGTACTTCTTTGCTTTATTAAGTTTGTATTCACCGGCCTTAAATTTTTCACTACGATTAATCAGATATATTTTTTCAGCGAGTGGCGCTAGATAATCAACATACTCGAATGCAGTATCACCTCCACCAACAACTGATACAATTTTATTCTTATAGAAATTTCCGTCGCAACTAGCACAATAGCTAATACCACGCCCTATATATTTGATTTCGTTTTCTAATCCTAATTTTCTTGCGCTACAACCACTAGCAATTATTACTTGTTTAGCCAAGTATTCATTTTTCTTAGTCTTGATAATAAACTTACCATTCTCTTTGCTTAAACTAATTACATCTTCATAAATAGTATTTACACCCAACTCAGTAGCATGATCATGAATCTTCTTCATAAGGTCCATACCGCTAATTTTATTAAATCCAGGATAATTCGATATATCATAAGATAAAGATGCTTGTCCACCTATTACTAGACGCTCAAAACAAGCAGTACTTAATCCTGCTCTAACTGTAAATATTCCTGCAGACAATCCTGCTGGGCCAGCCCCTATTACGACCACATCATATATCATACTATTATTTTATCCAAAAATATAAAAATTTCAAAACAAATTTTCACATTTTTTAAAAATAATTATTATATAATTATCATCTATTTTTTAGAAAATTTTAAAAAAATTTTTTGTCGAATTTTGTGTTGACATTTAGAATATTATGTGGTAATATTCATAAGGTTAAAAATACCAAAAGGAGAAAGTATGGTAGACGAAAAAAAATGTATTGGCTGCGGAGCTTGTGCTTCTATATGTCCAGTTAATGCTATTAAAATCGTGAACGGCAAAGCTAATATTGATCCAAAGAAATGTATCAAATGTGGTAGTTGTGCACAATTTTGTCCAGTCAGCGCTATAGAAATCAAAAAGTAAAACTTATAGATATTCAAAAAATGAGGAAATTTTTCCTCATTTTTTATTGTTTTAATAGAAAACATATTTTCAACCGAAAACAAAGAAACTTAATTTATTTTCGAAAAATTTAATTTTTTGTAAAAATTAATTAAAATTTTAACATTTTTATTAATTTTAATTATAATTTTTAATATTTTTATCGATTTTTTTAATTATTTAATTTAATGAGATTTTATATTATTCATTTTTTCTTTCAATTCTTTACTTGCCATCAAACCCACATCATCAATGTCAGCCCCCATCAGCCTACTAATCTCTTGATATAATTCATCTCCAGATAATACTATAGCTTTAGTATGCGTAGTAATATCATCGCTATATTTTTCAACTTTGATATTATAATCTGCCATAGCACAAATTTGAGGCAAGTGTGATACTGCTAAGATTTGCTTAATTCTGCTCAATCTAGCCATGTATTCCGCTACAACAACAGCGATATTTCCACTTAATCCACTATCCACTTCATCAAATACAATAGTTTGAATATCATCAATTTCACTAACAACAATCTTATATGCCAGCATAACCCTGCTCATTTCTCCGCCAGATACTACTTTATTGAGCGGTTTCAATTCAAATCCCAAATTCGATGAGAACATAAATTCCACTCTATCATATCCTGTCGAACTAAATTCTTCATTAATTCTAGTGAAATTAATATCTAATCTAGCATTAGGCATACCAAGATTTTTTAATTC
>JAZOUZ010000008.1:0-2678 GCA_045658505.1 Candidatus Onthoplasma sp.
AGTATCACTACCCGCATATGTACCACTAAATCTTACATAATAAGAATTCTCAGTAGGATTAATAATCATAGCATTGTTAGTACCCGCGTTGACAAGTATTGGCGCTGACGAACTACCAATCGTAACGCTAACTGATTTTAACTGCACAAACAAGCCATTAGAAGTATCTACACTATTAATTGTTTTTACTAATTTTGATTCGTTTGGTAACAATGTAATAGCATTATCAGAAACATTGGTACCATCAACCAACTTATTGTTATCTAATATATTTAATTTTCTAGAATACACTCCAACGAAGGTATTAGGTAGAGACTCTACTTTCGCACCCTCTTCAGATTGGTAATATTTCCAATAAGCATATTCCCAATCTGCCGGCTGATTATTCACAGGAGTCCACTCTTCAGTATAGGTGTATGCATATATCTGAGCATTTACACTTGTCAATGTATGATTAGTATTATTCTTAAGATAAAATTCTACTGTACTCCCATTTACTATAGACTCAACTGACACCATACCTACACCATCTTGTAGTGTTGTTGTCTCAAAAATCGGTATCAACTCTACAAATAAATCATAATCATAATTAGCATTCCATTTGTTTGAAATAGTTGAGATTAAATTACCACCGACAATAAAGTCTGTCAAAATATTCACACTAGAATAAGGTGCAATAATAATGCTATTAAGTGCCCGATTCGCAGATCCAGTAGTACCTGTCAACTCTAACATCTCCGATACACTATAATACACACTTGATGTATTGTTGAATAATGAATATTTAATCAATGTATATTCTTCATTGTTCTTTTGATAATAATCAGCATAGTTAGTTTCCCAGTCTGCCGGCTTAGTTTCTATATACGTATATGAATCTTCTTCTTCATTATAACTATATACATTGCTAGGGAATGGAGTGTATGCTTCTTCAGGTCTAGAGTCTGCGATTGAGTCAGAGTCGGTATCAAACATAAATGTTCCATTACCATTGCTTAATCTATATTTTAATTGATATTCTTTTACTGTAATTTGCTGATAACTATTAGTATTATTAGTCAAAGACAATGAAGTGTTGAATGATTTTTGGCTGTTGCTATCCATTAATAGATTAGCATACTTAGATGTATTTACTGTAGACACATTAGCCTGAACATAAGAATCTGAATCTGTTACTTCGCTAATAGTTTCATTACTAATAGTCTTGCTAGATAGTTTACCTGTGAAGGCAACACCATTAATGTTAATACTATTAGTTACTACTTTTTTGTTGTTGTATGCTTCGCTAGGGAATGACACACTACTAATCTCTATACTATCTACCACTTCTATATAGCAAGTAGAATTAGCTGGAATATATTTATCGTAATAACAAGTCTCGAATAACTTACTACTAGCATCCCATTCTAAATGCTTCCAACCAGAATCATCAGCATAGTCATAACTATAATTATATTTAATATTATTTTCGTATGCTAGGTCGCCATCAGTATTAGAATTGTCCGAATCCTTCCATATACCTGTTACTCTAGCCTTAATTCTTACTTCGTTATCTCCTGTAATTATGTATACACCAATACCAGCATATCCGCGATTACCGCCAATCCATTTTGTATTAAGAGTAGTCAGAGGATCAGTAGTATCCAATCTTCTGTAAGCACCCTCTGGACTAGGATAATCTAATCCATGTGCTACATCATATCTATAATTATACACTATAACACGAGCAGCCGCATTACTATCTTCCGTCAACCCAAAATCTAAATCTTTAGCCTTGTATGCTATCCAAGCATTACCTGCTACGTTATTGACATATAATGGGTGTGAATTATTGTAAGTGGCGGCATCTTTTTTATAATACTCTGCTGTTACATTGATCGTTAAATTCTTACCCAAGTAAGATTCATCTGTATTGTCTACGAATTCCACACCGGTGATGATAGTAAGTTTTCCTTCGCCCTTTGTAACAGGAGTCGATTTATAAATATATCCTGCCACATCATCTACAATATAATCATCACGATTAGCGAAATTGAGAATCACATTACTCTCATCTCCATCTCCGCTCCATGATAAAGTGTATTGGAGTCTAAGATCGAAATCGTAAGCCATAGAATATTGTATTGAGATCTCGTATCCTTGTCCAGTTAGTCCGAAAGGAATAGGAGTCGTAAATGTGTCGTTTATAACTTTTACCTGCTGATTCGCAGCATAAGCATTAGGCAATGTTGGATTAGTGCCATATATGTACGAAGAAGTCGAATTAGCAAATGTAATACCTATCATACTAGCAAAAACCGCGACAAGTATGCCGCTTAAAATCGATATTAAATTTATTTTAGTTTTTGCTCTTTTGATCATTACATCAATCTCCAACTTCTCTTCATTTCGATCTCGTTTTGAATAACTGTACTAACCACCCAAATACCTGCAATCATTACGATAAACAATAATGAATGATCTTTAATGAAAGTGATATATGTACCATAGTTGGATAAAGAGAAGATTACTTCACCTTGAATATCTCCTAAGGTAGGATATTGACAATTTCTAATCTTAGTATCCAAAGTCTCAAGTGTTATACCAGGATTACTATCAATAATACCTTGTATAAACGCTGCCTCTTCTTGCCATTTATTGATCTCTTCTTCTGAAGGATCTGCCGACTGTACCGCGTC
>JAZOUZ010000009.1:0-12998 GCA_045658505.1 Candidatus Onthoplasma sp.
TTTATTAAAATATTTACAGCATTTTGGGTTAAATTATTCTTAAGGGGTCAATATGAAAAAAATTAGTAGTTTATTATTAATTTTGATAACGATGGTATCGTGTTGTTTTTTGACAGCATGTGGTGATAAATATTCAAATTTGAAGATGTCATTTGAGTCCATCGCAGGAGAAACAATAGAGAGTGTTAATCTTGTGATTGATGAGGATAAAGAATATGGATCAATAGATTTAGGAGTTAGATTTTCCGGTGTCAAAAAGAAACATATTGGCGAGATTGAAGTAAGTTCTGAGCCGGAAGGTTTGATTACTGTATCTAATTATTCACTAGTTGGATCACTATATACATTTAATGTGAGAGCTAATAGTGCAAGTGATAACGCTAAGTTGATAGTTAGACATATGTCGTCTAATAAAACACAGTCCATTGATTTGATTATTGATCAGAAGTCTAAAAATATTAATGTTACCAATCCTAATTATGTGGTAGACATATCCAATAAAGAATCTCGATATATCGATTTTACTGAAGTTCTTACCATGTATCCCGCTGGAAGTACTGATAAGATTCAATTTGCCTTAAAAGACGGAGAGTCTTTGCCGACAGGAATCACACCTATTAAAAGAGATTCGCAAGATTTAAATTATTCAGGATTTAGTTTTAGTGGGGATTGTGGAGTAGGTAAAGTGAAAATTTATCCTATTACTACGATGCATGACTATGAAGATACCAAATACGAGAACGAAGTTATAACGATTCATTTCATTAATGGTATTGAAGATATTAGTCTAGTATCCAAAGAATCTGCAGAGAATGTTGATAAATATGTTGGTTATGGTTCGTTGGATAATCCTATTTATTTATTGGCAAATGCTAGCGACGAAGATGTTGATCTAAAATCCTATATGGTGGGAGTGCAATATTCAGAAGGAGAAAACTATGTAGATATTGGTGCTTATTTAGAATATTTTTCTATCGATGCAGAATGTGATAGTTCGAATAGCGAAAGCAATAATATAATTACTAGTGTGATCGGTGATGGAGTAGTTGCTATTAGTGCTACAGCATATACTAATAATCCTATAGCAGTCGATATATCTATAGTGCCCAATGGTTATGTGGGTGAAATACATAAAATATCACAAGAGCTATACGTAAAAGGTGTAATGAGACCTAATACGATCGATATGTATGATGGACAAGATAAAATTGACTACGTAATTACTGGTAAAGATGTGCGTAACTATGAAATAGATGTGTATAACTATTATGAAGATAGCACTTTAGGTAAAAAATTTACATTCAAGTCAGTTACATTTGGAGAATCTCCAGTATTGAATGGTATGGATAAAATTCGCTTAGAGATAAGTGCAGATCTGATAGACAATAAAGGTAATATTTATATAGATGATACATTTACTGAAACTACAGACGCATCTCAATTTAGATTAGAAAATGGAGATACTAAGGCTATAGGTAGTAGTAGATATTTATTAGACTTTCACTTGGAGACTGACGAGAGGGTTAGATTCTATTGGAATGGTAACAATATGGTGTCCGAACCAATAGACAATAATAGCAAAATTTACATTATCAGTACGGGATCAGCAGATGATCTATCTAAACCTATAAAAGATCTAGGATTTGAAGTGTCTACCATTAATGAATATGGTAAAAAGGAATTGGGATATACATATTTGTCCACCGCACTATCAAAGCGTATCAAAGTAAATGTCAATAGAATGGAAGGTGTAACAGCGCTAGATGTGTATATGGCACTAGGAAATGATACTTCATACGAGACAATAAAAGATCCTGCGATGAATGTATTGAAGAGCGCATCTAAGATTTATATTAATAGAAAAGATCTGCCATCTTTAGGTGGTGAAGAGTACCCTTATTATTATCTATACTTGTCTGGTGATAGTGCTAAAGGCCCTAATAAGAATACTGTAAATAATGTTGATTTTGAATTGAGTGTAACTGCGGATTCCAATAAAAATAAGCCATTAGTATTAAATGATGACATTACTATAGGTAACATTGGTTCAATTCAGCACGGAACTACTACTTATATTAAATTAATATATGATGATACTACAGATGTAGGTGAATATACCATTAGTTTTAGTCAATCAGAGTCGGGATTTAGTAAGAGTATTACAATATATGTATATGAAACTATTTCTAATACAGGATTGAGTGATTTGATTGATTTGCCTACTGATGATAAATTCTTCAAAAATAGCGGGCTATATGATACATATCTTAGTATGCCAGATCCTGTAGTATCGCCCGTAGATCCAGAAGGTGGAGAAGATCCGGTTGAGCCGATGGATCTATCAGAAGAGCCTAGTCTATTCAATGATGTGTATGTAATAAATTCTGGTAGAGCATTCGATATAGAGATAATGCTTACTGATGCATTATTGGCGTCTGAAAGAATGGGATTCATCGAAGGATATGCATTTAGATACGATATCATGAAGTATAATAACAAATTTGAGACGGCTAAAATAAACGGAATAGATCAATATTTTACATGTAGTCATACGAGTAGTGCTGAGAATTATGCTAGTGTTAGTTTCAATCATGGCACTTATATTGGTGGTATTAGATTTGTCAAATTGACAGCAGAAGTATTAGTGAAGACATATACTGACGTTTTGACCACAGGGAAGACTCTGCCTATTGAGCACGATATATACTTCTTCATATACGATGAAATAGTGGATACAGATATTAGTCTAGATAGATCTACAGATACTGTGTATGCTAAAGACTATTTAGGAGTATTTGACAAAGAAGATAGCCAGATGACTCTTGACTTAGTATTAGATGAAAATTTATGGCACTATACTCAAATCCAACAAGACGAAGATAAGACTAAATGGACAATAAATAACAATAAAGTGATTGTGGACAAACTTAGTGATGATCATGCGGAATTGACCTTTAATGGAGATAATGTCAATGTTTTATATCAGGTAGAAATTAGTGCTAGTATCAAACAATTCGGGCGTACATTTACTAAGACCTGTAAGGTAACAGTTAGAAGACCTATTATTACAGAGCGAGTAATTCTAAATAGTCATTCATACGAAGATAGTAATGGTCAGAGTTATATCTATATGAAGGTGGGTGAGAATAATCCTTATAATGTGGAAGTAACCAACTATTCGTCATATGGGTTGGTAAGCAATCCTGGTGTAGAGATGATCGTGGTAGACGAGATGAATGTGCCTAGTGATCAATTTGTGATTACAGGTAACGCTATTAATGCTAAGTTAGATGCAGAGCCGGGCGATTATTATCTAATAATCTTCGCTAGAGATGCATTGAAACTTGCACCAAGTGTTAGTCATGGCGGATATGATCACCCAGAAGACTTTATCATGGAGAGCGTAGGTCCTAGTGGCGATCAATATAAGAATGCTTTCTTTAGATTGAAGATTAGTCTAGCCGATGGTAGCGAAGAATATCCATATTTGATACATTCAGCTCAAGATTTCGCTAGTATTGAGGGTGAGTATTGTTACAAAGTAATGAATAATATTAATCTATCATCACTTCATGATTTTAAGGGTATTAGTGAATTTAATGGTCGTATCTTTACCGAAGGAAATGTTCGTACTATTGGGGGTATAAGACTAACTAATGACCTACCTAATATTATTACATCATTCGGCGGAGTAATGGAGAATATTATATTCGAAGCAATTTTAGACTTCGTTAGCTATGATAAAGGTGGTAAATTAGGTATCATTGGTACCAATATAGGCGAACTAAGAAATGTCTTCGTAAATATTAGTGGTACAGCCTCTGCGACAAAAGATGTCTATCTAGGTGGATTGGTTGGTCATAATGCAGTAAAAGAAAGCAGAGTCGGACTAATAGCGCATACTGACAAAACTAAAGTCGGAGCAAGCATTGATGTAGACTTAGGTGGTAGTATATATTTTGGTGGACTAGTAGGTCTAAATGATGGTAAAATCGAGGCTACTGACAAAGTAAGCGATAAAGTAAATAATAATATTGATTTTAGCGTTAGTCTAGGAGATCAGGGATCAATAGCGAATGTTAATATCTCCGCTTTATCATCATTAAAAGCGATAGGTGGTATAGTAGGTAAAAATACTGGATATATCACTAGAGCATATGTTACAGGCAATATAATTGCTGGGAATACAGATAACGTGGGTGGAGCAATCGGTATCAATGAGTATTACACGGCGGATGCAGATACTCCAATATCTATTACTATTAAAGATAATGCTAATGCTATTTCATCAATTACAAAAGTAGAAGATTATGACTACAAAGTATCATTTATCACATCTACAGTACGAATATCTGCTCATGATAACGTAGGTGGAGTGATTGGATATAATAATTCAGGGATTATTACAGAGTGTCATTATCAGATAGTACCTACAATATTAGAGATCAATAATGGTACTAAAACCGTAGCAATATTTGGTAATTCTAATGTAGGTGGATTGGTGGGTAAGACTGCTAATGGGCTCATTAGTTATTCATCAGTATATAGTTATAGATGGGATTATAGCAAATTAGAAGATATTGATTATAATTATGACATTTCAGGTACTGCTAATGTGGCAGGCTTGGTAGGATTGGCTCAGAGTGAGAATGCCAACATGCTTAGCACAGGTAATTATCACAAGTTATCAGCAATAATTTATTCTAGTGTCAATGGCAATGTGAATGGACATGGATTGGCAAACTATAGTAGATTGACTGCTGACGAAACAGATTCTGATTATGTGCTAGCTACATTCAATACGTACTTCATGGGTAAAGGTAATACGGGCATTAATGGTATCTTGAATCAAAATGTTTATTTGATGGATTCGATTAGCTCAAATACTTCACCAAATGATAGTAGTATTCAGTCTGGCTACAAACCATATTTTGGAGATCCTAATTTAAAATATTGGGGAGATAAAGCTACATTAAATGGTGGATATATCTATGTGACTAGATGGAATGATAAAAATGGAAACAAACAGGAAGACGCGGGAGAATATGATCCTCTATTTGAAGTAGCACCTACTTCTATTACAGCAGAAGTAAAGGATGATAAAATTATCAATGGCAATTATACAGAAGAAGAGAAAAAATCTCTAAAGAAACTATTAGTATTGAATTATTATGATTTCAATAGTGCTGACATAGATATTGCTACATTAAATAATTTAAATAATCAACACAATACTCATTCAATTCAGGATTATATTAGCTTTGGTTATGCTCCTAGCGATCTATCTGGTGTGAGATTGTATATTAAGTCAGATGATCCATCTATTGTGTCTATAGAGTCAGCAGGCAAGATTCGTATCAATGGCACAGGTGAAACTACGTTAAAATTCATATCTGTATTGAATCCTGCGATTACTGCCGAGATAGATATAATAGTCATTACTCCTATAGGAGATTATGAGGTAAGTGATAATCTAAACGATCCAAATATGTCTTCATTGTCTATAGCGAAGGATAAGAGTAAATTGTTGTACAACTATACTAACGGAGAGATAGATGGATATAGTTATGCTACTAATACTAATCCGCATCTAGACATTAGTATATCTGAAGCAAATGGTAAATCTATTTCTAGTTATCTAGCAATCAGCGGTAAAACAAAATATATAGATAATTTGCATTTGCCAAATACATTACCTTTCACTATTACAGTGAATGATATATTCGAGGATGCTAAATTTGAATTTATAGTAAAACCTTATACCTTAATAGTATATAAGGGTATTAACTGCTATATTAACTGCTATGTTTATTCATCAATATATACAGATAATAATGAGTCGGATACATTTGATCTATATATAGGTGAAGGCGGTACAGGTATATCTCTAAATTATAGTGGAGCATTGTTGTATCCAGCGGATAGGACTATTATTACTGCATATCTAGAGACTGATTTGCCATTAGATCAATCTGACTACCAAGGTGCTAAAGATAAGTTGTTGCAGTCTGCATTAATAGGTAATATAGATGTGTCTAGTATGATTGATGTGGTGTCTATAGGATCTTTGTCTAATGGTGTGCAACCAATCTATTTTGAGCTAAGTATTGATGAAAATGAGTTTAGATTTGATAAAATGGCTACTATCGAATTGGTATTCCAAGCAAATGAGAATGAAGACATTACCACTAAAGCAACATTTGATATCCTACCTCAGAGAATAGAGAAGATAGATATTAAAAACTATGCTAAGAATAGTTCAGAGTGGGTACTAACAGATATGATCAAGCCTGCTAGCAAAGAATCTCCTAATGGTGCATTATTACGTATAGATATGGTTCCAATCAATGCGTATTTTGACTATCTAGAGATTAGAGACATTACAGGTAGTGAGTTAATTAAATTCATTCAAGTGAAGAATGATAGTCTAGAAGCATTAGATCTAGTATTTACTGATGATGGGTTGGGTATTAGACTAACTCCACAGCCGGACGATACGACTATCTATGTGCAGATGATGATAGAGAGTACATATACTACTAAGGCACATACGCTAGAAGTAACAGCATATGCATTAGGTAGTGATAAGACTGTATACAACTTGTATTCAGAGACTAAGCAAGTAGAAGCCAAAATGTTACCTAAGATAGAAACTATTTATGTATTGCCAAATGGTGTTAACGAAAATATCTCTACCGATGGAAGAGTGTATTTAGCGGCGGGCACTGATGCTGAGTTTAGAATAAATGTCACAGATGCTACTGCTCCTATGACTCATACTCTTACCTATGCAGATGGCACAGAATTTGCTGATTATGAATTAGTACACGATCAAGGTCTATTTTATATTCTCAAATATGTCGGAGATCCTGCTAAGAGAGGCGAGTTGATTGGAGATACGATCACACTCACGCTCACTGCGGTAGCAGAAGAAGAGAATGGAGAATATGAAGAAACAACACATATTATTAATTTCACGCTAGTAGAGTATCAGATACATAGCGTCAGTGTCAGTCCAAGTATGAATGGTAATATTTATGGATTATTCAATAGACCGGTAGATTTATCATTCTACTTCGCACCTACAGATATTAGTTATTATGGTAGAGAGTCTATTGATACAGAATATAGACATACCGACGATCGTACTAAGGCTACAGCTGGTTCAGTATTGAGATCTATATATGATATACTAGATGCTTTGAACCCAACGGGTGATAATGCACCTAGTCAAAGTCAACTATCAGCATCGTCTAAAGTGGTAGATTTCTCTATGAGACCAATAGATCAATCTAGTGAAAAACAACTCACTATCAAAGTGGTGAAAGAGACAAAGGACGGCGATGATACAATCTCATATATAGGTAATGAAAAGATAAATCTCACTCTACCATTAAAATTAAATAGTAACCATATATGGGTAATTGAAGATGCTGATCCAAGTCAAACAATTTTGCAAGAATATGGATTGAATTTCATTGATCCTAGTAGTAAGAAAGAGCCAATCATCATCACTAGCGAGAAAGAATTCACAGAGATGGCGAGTGGACCGGATACGTATTATGCATTAGGTAAAGATTTAGTGTTCTATGATTATGTTCCACTAAATGTCAATGTGACTGAATTCGATGGTAATGGTCATAAGATAACTATACACGGATTCGTGGATAGCGAGAATGCAGATGTTAAGTTGGGAGTATTTGGCGAGATTCCGGCTGGAATGCTAGTCAAGAACTTGACTGTAGAGTATCCTGCAGATAGTATTGGTTATGTCAGAGAGGGAACAGGTGTATATAGATACCAAGATCTGACGGATGGTACGGCAGTGAATTATACATCAGTTACTTTCGGTGGTCTAGCGAGTGTGAATAATGGTATCATTACTAATTGTAAAGTAATGGGAACTATAGCAGTCAATGCTTCAGTACTAGAGAGTCGTGGTAACGCTATGACTATAGGTGGATTGGTGGCGACTAACTCAAGTACAGGATATATCACACATTCTAATAGTGAACTCAATATTTATTCTCAATCCAATATTGGTGGATTAGTATATGATAATGCGGGAACTATAGCATCTTCTTATGTCAAGAATGCTAGAATATATGCGTATAATAAAAATCTCTCATCGACTATCATTGTTAAGGTGGCGGGCTTCGTAGTCAATAATAGCGGTAGTACATCTATGTCTTATATAGAGCTAGATAATGGATATGAGATGAGTGCTAAAGATATATCGGCAGGATTCGTCTTGAATAATTCGGGCGAGGTAGCTGATAGTTACAGTATTATCAGCAAGATAACATATAGCACCAATAGTAACTATTTCTCAGGATTTGTGGATACCAATAGTGGCAGAATAGAGAGATCATATACTTACATTAATGCTGGACAGAGAGAAGATAATAATATGTTCATGTTCATTAGAACGGGACAAAATTCTGGAGAAATGACAGAATGTATTGAAATAGTGAATAGTAATAACTATTCTCAAGTGGAGAAAGGTCTAGTCTATGTGCCATACTCTAATTCTAGATCTAAGTTTATTAATAGTGGATATTCATTCGGCAATAATCTCAATATTAATAACGGAGCAGTGTGGACATTTGAGTTTGGATTGCCAAGGTTGGTGTCGACTAAAGAGAGTATCAAAGAAGAAGTAGATCCGGATGGCAATGGTGATAAGTATGTAGGTAAATACATTATATATGAGAAGATCATCGAAGAAACCGAAGATGGTGAGAATACTAAATATGTAGAATATCTATCACGCTATGGCACAAAGGATAATCCATTCATTATTCATGATATTAAGTCATGGAATGAATATATGATGGACTATGCTATAGGTGGAGTGAATACTAATTACTTTAGAATAGTCGCAGACATTGACTTCTCAGGAGAGAAAGATAATCCAAAGACTAGCACTCTAGTATTCGCTGGAGATATTCAAGGTAATAATATGACGCTAAGCAATATTATACTTAAGTCAAATAATACCTTGTCTAGTATAGGATTATTCTCATCAATGGAGAAGCGTGATGGTGCAGTGAATACCAAAGTGCGAAATCTAACACTTACCACTAGTTCTGTATGGGCTACTAAGACACAGTCTGTTGGAATTTTAGCTGGTATTATAGAGAACTTTGATCTATACAATATTCATATTGATTCAGAGAATATCACAGTAGTCGGAGGTAATGCTGTCGGTGGATTGGCTGGTATTATTCGTGGTAATTTTGATATGGATATGATCAGTAGTAATGTTGGTGTGAATAGTTCGCGAGTAGTGGCTAGTAGTCAGCATTACATATATAGTTCAGTGAATAATCAAGGTGAAAAATCAAACAATATCGCCAATGTATACTATGCAGGTAGCATTGCTGGTATATTAGATGGTTATGATACTTATACTACATTTGATATTAATGCTGATAGAATCGTGACGTCTGTAGATAATAGGATCAATAATTATTATCAAGCAAGAAATATCACAGTGTCTGGATCTATGGTATTGATCGGAGATATAGTAGGTAGTGCATTTGGTTTCGTAGGTGAGAGAGTGCAGATTGATAATGCTAATATCTCACTTACTAATGCTGAGATTAAGGGTGGTCAATATTCATCTAGTTTAGTAGGTGAGAATAGAGGTGTCATCGATAGATCTCGTGCTAAGGTTGTAGGAGATCAAAGTTACACATTGGCTACTGGTGCTATGGGTGGATTAGTAGGTTTGAATTTGGGCGGTCTAGTTCGCAATTCCGCATTCGAAGGCAATATTATCAATAATCAACGAAAAGCAGTAATAGGCGGTATAGTCGGTCGAAACATTAATGGTACTCTAAATAATGTAGAAGTGGCTGGTAAATTATCTGGTCATTTCACAGGCGGAATAGTAGGAGCAGATTATACTAAGAAGACGCTCATTGAGCATGGTAGTGGACATGGGGCATTGGCGAATACCTGTAAGAGTGATAGCATTATTCCTAATGATATTCTAGCTAAATTCAAAGATCTGAAGATTGCTACTGATACACTCAAATATATGCTAGAGAATATTAAATCTTATTATAGTTATGATATAGAATCTAGCGAGAGTGGTGGTGTCGTTAGTAATACATTAAAAGAAACCAGATACAGAGTATTAGGACTAAGTATAGGTATCTCGGATGTGGCACAGCAGATTACTGATATCAATAAAGTTGACAATGCTATTGTATTCAATCAATCTACAGATTCTACTACATCGGTTACTAATACATATGTAGAAGTATCTGTATCTGGCGGATTATTGACAAGTTCGGGAGATGTCAAAGTCCAAATCGCTCTCAATAATTCTAATCAAATAATCAAGACAATACTACCTATAGGTGAGGGTTTGTCAGATGTATATCAAGTATATCTCACAGGCGCTATAGTAGTAACATTTGATTATTGGAATGATGAGTATAGTAATGCGGATATGTTAATATTAGGTGATTTGTAAGCAGTAGAAGAGACTACATAGGCTTGACAAATTACATTGTATTAGATATAATCAATCTAATGAAGATCGATTACAACAAATTAATGCATGAAGAAATAAGCAATCTTGGTGATAAGCCAAGATTGCTTTTGCATTGCTGTTGCGCTCCATGTTCTAGTGCGGTAATAGAGAGAATTAGAGCATTTTTTGATATTACATATTTTTATTACAATCCTAATATAGATACTAATGATGAATATGATAGAAGAAAGGAAGAATTCGATAAACTCAATGTAAAGATAGTGAGTATACCTTATGATCATGATGAATTTTTGAATGTGGTGAAGGGGCATGAATTAGATCTAGAGGGTGGAGATAGGTGTAGGATATGCATCGCTCAACGAATGGATATGGCATTTCAGTATGCGGTGGAGAATGACTATGATTTAGTTACTACTACATTATCGATTAGTCCACATAAAGACGCTCAGTTTATCAATGAGTTAGGTGAGAGATTGGAGAAAAAATTCGGTATTAAATATCTCCATGCGGATTTCAAGAAAGAAAATGGATATCTTCGTAGTATTGAGATCTGTCGAGAATTAGGAATCTATAGGCAGGATTATTGTGGTTGTGAATTCGCACGTAACAATGAAGAAAAATAAATCATAAATAATAATTATGAATAATGAGATAATTATCTCAAAAGATAATTTAATTAATAATATTAAACAAGTCAAAAAATATAATCCAGATACCCTAATATGCGCTATGGTGAAAGCTAATGCATACGGAGTAGGTGTAGAAAATGTGGTATCTATTATTGATAGATATGCGGATTATTATGGAGTGGCTTGTTTTTTTGAGGCTAAGAGTCTTCGATCTCTTACTGATAAAAAGATATTGATATTAGGTGTAGTAGACGAGATAGATGAAGATTTCTCGTATTCATGCAATTCGATAGATGATGCATTAAAATTGATAAAATCAAAGAAGAAAATCAACATTCATATCAAGATTAATACCGGTATGAATAGATATGGATTCAGTAGTATAAAAGAACTGCGTAAAGCGCTAAAATTAATAAAAAAATCCAAGCTTAATCTTGAAGGAGTGTATACGCATTTTGCGACAGATGATAAATATGTAGAGATACAGATGAAGAAATTTTCAGGGTATTTAAAGATACTAAAAAAATTTAAATTTTCGCCTATTATTCATGCTGACAATAGTCGAGTCAATAGGGAATTTAATCATCATCTAGATATGGTGAGAATAGGATTCGATCTATATAATCAAGATGACAAAAGATTTTCTTCAGTCGTCAGCATTCGATCTAAGGTGGTAGAAATCCGAACAGTGAGAAAGGGAGAATTGATAGGATATGATTATCGCTGTGTGGTGAAGAAAAAAACTCGTATCGCTATCATTGCTCTAGGCTATGCAGATGGATTCGACATTAGATATATAGGTATGTATATTCTAGTCAAAAATAAAAGATGTAAAGTCTTAAATGTATGTATGGATTGTTTTATGCTAGATATTGGTGGTTTGGATATAAAAAAAGGAGATGATATTATGATTCTAGATCATATCAACTCCCTTACTAAATATTCAGATTACTCCAAGACTAGCTCTTATCAAGTAATGATTAATTTTTCGCATATTAGAGCACGATTAGTTTCTGTCTCCTCGAATAGCGAATATGAATAATACTAATCTTAGTAATGATAGTATAGAAGTAACTAGTGCGGCTACATATGTCCACGCAGCTGCATTTAGTACTTTTTTTACACCTTCGGCTTCTTCGGTGTCCATCTCTGCAGTATATACTAGCATTTTGTAGGCACGCTTACTAGCATTTAGTTCGATCGGCAAAGTAATAAGGCAGAATACAATATTCAATGCATAAATACCTATACCTAAATAAATCAATATATCAGCGCCTGTGGTATAGTATGACATTTCTAATATAAATCCTATGATGATCAAAGGCCAAACGAAATAACCTAAAAAATTGATTGTTGGCACTAGAATTTTTCTTAATTTGATAGGACCATATTTTTCTTTGTGCTGAAATACATGACCAATTTCGTGCGCTGCTACACCGATGGCTGCGATAGAATTTTGATTGTACACCGAATCAGAGAGAGAAATAGTATCAGTAGTAGGATCATAGTTGTCTGTTAGTTCTCCTTTAATGTGTCGGATCTTCGTATTGATACAACCGCCACCATCTAACATATATCTAGCTACTTCATTGGCTGATCTGCCGTGTTTAGACTGAATGGTATTATATTTATTGAAAGTAGTCTTCACTTTGGTCTGTGCCCAAACTCCAAGTGCAATACCGGGAATCATCACAAATCCTAATATGTAATATAATAGGTATAAATCAAACATATTATCTCCTAATAATTATTATATTACATAGAGTGTGCATTATTGTCAACAAAAAATCAAAATCAAAACAATATTTATTATTACAAATAATTAAATTCAAATTAAATTAATATCAAAAATTCAAATTTAC
>JAZOUZ010000010.1:0-6292 GCA_045658505.1 Candidatus Onthoplasma sp.
TAATTTTTATTATAGATATTTTCTACCTGTATTGCATTGGATATTATGATTGGAATATTTTCTTCAATTATAGTGGATACATTTTTGGTGAATGGGTATATAAATTCAGCAGGAACATCTTCATCACGATCTATCTTATCAATAATGTCTAAAATAGTATTATCTAGATTTTTATAGTTAGAAAGTTGTTGTGTGATTGATTGTTTATCTACGTCGGATAGAATAGTTAGTCTGTTAGGTAATATATCTATCGATTGGTGATTGTTTAAATGTTCAAATGTTACAAAATCAAATGAATAGATATTTTCTAGTTCGGTATCGAAGAAGTCTAGACGAATAGGATTATTATTGTGAATATTAAATATGTCAATGATGTCGCCACGATGAGAAAATTCCCCCTGAGTGGATACAGTGTCGACTTTCTTATATCCAAGGCTAACTAACTTCTGTACTATTGTGGATATGTCATAATTTTCATTTTTATTTAAAGAAACTATGTTGTTCTTAAAATTTGAAATATTATATAGGCTTAAGAAAAAAATATTAGGTGTAGATATTAAGATAGCGTTGGAAGTAGTGAGTTTGTATAATGCATAGATCAAATCATGCCTATTCTCGTAGCTTTGAAATTTAGATAATGTAAACAATCTCTCAAAGTCGTCAATAAGCACACATTCTCTATGTAGTGCATCTAACTGAGATTTCATCATTCGAGCTTTCTCTATATCCGCGCAGACAAAAATTGATTTTGGCATTTTACTGAGTATTGCACCTTGTTCACCAAAACCAATATTATTACCAAATATTATACATTTGCCTAAATGTGTTAGGATATCGTCGTGTCTTGACATAGTTCTCCTGATATGAATTGCTGAATTAGTTCACATGCTTTCTCGTAAGAGTTGGTCATTATTTCCTTGCTGACTTGATCTATATGTGATAATACATAATCTTTTAGATCCATTGTATTGTCTCTACCTATACCTATACGAAGACGCGGAGTGATACCTACCTTATTTACAATATCTCTTAGACCATTGTGTGTGCCCGCAGATCCGAGTTGGCGAAATCTAATTTTTCCTTTAGGCATATCTATATCATCTAGTATTATAAGAATATCTGTGAGTGGTACTTTGAAATATTTTTTTAGTTCATATACACTATCTCCGCTAAGATTCATATATGTAGTAGGTTTGGCTAATATATAATCTGTACTTTTAGCAATGCTGGCGCGACATTTGTTGGTAGTGAACTTTAGTCCATTATTTTTAGCAAAAAGATCTAGGACGCTAAATCCTACATTGTGATAAGTATTATTGTATTTTCCTTCAGGGTTACCTAATCCAACTATTATTTTCATACTAGTATTATAACATAAATTGAATAAAATTCAACTAGTTTTTGAGATTTTGATATTGACAAGTGAGACTTTTCGTGATATTCTCACGACAAGAGGTGAAGGATATGGTTATTAGTGATAAAATTACAATAGGGTTTGTAGTCAAAAATGTAAAAAATCAGTTCTTATTCCGCTATGCTATTAATAATAAAGTATTAGACGTCGCTTTGCTAGATAGTGATGTGCCAACTAAGGGATTTGACAAAGATCGGATCAATAATATATATTTTGATCATACCGGACACAATCTATCAGAATGTGGAGAGATTTATACATTGGATAGTGGAAGGGATAGGTCTGGTTTATATAAGATTTTCTACATAAGAGTAGAATGGGAAGATACTAAATCCGGAGATTATATTTGGCTTAGTAGACAAGATGTAGATAAGTGGTATGAAGAAGGTCGAATCAATGGGGATCAATATATGCTAATCAAAAAAGCAAGTAAAATAAATTTTGATACATTGACAAGAAAGAAAATAGTAAAACCTAAGACTAGAAAAGATAAACCGATCACTACTAAAGATAGAAGTATAATAAAGCGAAGACTCGAGGCGGGTAGATTTATCAAACCTACGGACAAGTCTCAAGTGTTAGTAGCGGAAGAAATTATAAAGAGCGGTAAGCACGGATCAATTAAAAATTTTACTAACATATTAAACTATGAAGAACTATTATTAGACTTTGCTAAAATTAGTCCTAATCCATTAGAATGTAGTGATTATTTCTATACTTTTATTAATGATTATCTTAGGGATAAAAGAAGTTTTAGAGTAGCATTTTTGAGACAAGTATATCTTAATGAAAATGTATATACTTGGATTGATATAGAGAAATTTATAGAGATTTATAACCTAAAGAAAGAAAACGCTATATTGTTGTTCGATACTGACTTGAAGGATTTATTGAAACAAAGATTAGCCAATGCTCAGACATTTCCTAAGTTTGATGTGAAACAATATGATAGCGATAAGGAATACAGAAGAGAGAAAGATAAGTTGGTAGAATTAAACAAATTAAAAGAAGCAGGACTCAAAGAGATTGTTCAAAAATTTGAAGAGATGCAAAAAAGTTTGGAAAAAGATGATAATTATTAAAAAAATGACGAATTTTCGTCATTTTTTTATATTTTATCTAATTCTTCACATATTTTATGTTTATTGATGTGTTGACCAATGAATACTAATTTGATCATTCTGTCGCCATATTTTTCGTCCCAATCATGACGGAATTTCTCATCGTTTAGGAGGAGTCGCTCTATCTGTGGTCTAGGTAGAGTGGCGTACCAAGGACCATTCTCATTCAGTACTTTTTGTTTACCTGCTTGCTCATAAATGTAAGACATATTTTGATCGTCGGTGAAGTAGACTAAACCTTTAGTTCTAATGATTTCTTTACCGAAGTCTTTGGTTACCCAATCTTCAAATTTTAGTCTGTCGAATGGTGTGCGTCTAAAGTATACAAAAGTACCTATACCATATTCTTCAGTCTCACCATGTTCGTGGTCGTGATGATGGTGGTGATGACAATGATGATGCTCATGATCCTTAGTGCAATGTTCATCGCATTCTTCATCATGATCATGATGATTCTCGTCATGGTGGTGATGATCGTGCTCTTCTTCATCGTCATGGTCGTCTTCATCAATATCTTTATCTAATTCTTGGAACCAACCAGCAGATGTCAATACATTCTCCATATCGAATAGGTTGGTGTCTAAGATTTTAGAGATTTCTACATTTGAGTAATTTGTTTCGATTAGTTGTGCTTTTGGTTGTAATGATTTTATGATTTTCTTGACTCTAGAGAGTTCTTCTGGACTAACTTCATCTACCTTGTTAAGTACCAATATATCACAAAATTCTATTTGTTGAATTACAAGATTCTCAATATCTTCTTCGTCAATTTCTTTTTTGATTAATTCATCTCCACAGCCAAATTCTTGCACCATTCTGAGAGCATCTACCACGCTTACTATAGCATCTAGTTTGCAGTAGATTGGCATACCTTGTTGACGGAAACTATCAGTCAAGAAGTTGATAGTCTGAGCAATAGGAATAGGTTCGCAGATTCCACTTGCTTCGATAATAATATGGTCGAATTTCTTTTGTTTGATAATCTCATATATTTGTTCTATTAGATCCTGGCGTAGAGTACAACAGATACAACCATTTTGAAGAGCCACTAGACTCTCTTCTCGCTTGTTGACTACGCCACCTTTTTCTATTAGGTCGGCGTCAATATTTACTTCACCAATATCGTTTACTATTACTGCACATTTATAACCTTCAGTATTTGACAATATATGATTTAGTAATGTGGTTTTACCACTACCGAGATATCCTGTTACTAATGTGATAGGTACAGTTTTAAATTCTTGCATAATTTTCTCCTTATTATATAAACGACACATATTATAGCACAAAATTTAAAAAAGTGGTGATGTTTTTATAGTTTTTTAATAATTTTTGTGTATTTTTTTGAAAAATCAATATTGACGACTATGTTAAATCGTGTTATAATTCAATTATTCTAAAGGGGAATTTAATATAGTATGATATAAATTCCTTCTAGAATAAAGACAATGCCAATGAGAAGGAGATTGTTATGAATAAGGTGAGAATAGAAAATCTAAATATAAAGTTCGATCAAGAGTATTATGGGATTGATGATACTACTAATCTTTTGAAGAGAAGAGATAATTCTATACTAACTAAGAAATGGTTTTTTATTAAGTTGAGAAATAATGAATTGGTGCCATTGTATGATAATGGTACTAATGTTTACATTCATGTAGATAGACATGATAGTATGAGTGGAATACATTTTTACGATGCGGTGGGTGATCCGATTATGACTTATCCATGGAATGGTAAAATCAGCGGACTAAACGAAGGCCAACTAGTGAACGAGTATCAAGAGAGATTCGGGGATACTGAAGAATCTAGATTGAGAGCTATTAATGTAGTATTAAGAAATGGAGAAATTATAATTTGTGATGAGATCGGTGAGTCTAGATATAATATTTCTAATCTAAAGCACAAAATAAGATTATTTGATAGAGTGGGAAACGAAAAAAAGATTCATTCCGCTATGTCAAAAAATCAAATAGAAATAATTGTTCAATCTAATGTGTGTAATGTTGACGCCAAATACTTGGCTATGAAGAATGATGAAAAATTTGGAACTTCTTCAAATTTATTTACTTTATAGTGTAGGTTTGGTATACTTTTAGTATGAAAATGAAAATATTATCCCCGGCTGGAGATATAGACAGTTTACGAGCGGCAGTCTATAATGGTGCAGACGAAGTATATCTCGGAGTGAAAGATTTCAATGCGAGAAATATAGAAGGATTCAGCATTGATACACTTAGAGAGGCTGTAAGATTCGCACATATATTTAATGTGCGAGTTTTTTTGACTGTCAACATTTTATTTAGAGATGATGAGATACAGTCGGCGGTAGATCTTATAGTTGATGCCTACAATATTGGTGTAGATGCTTTTATTATTCAAGATCTAGGTTTGGCAAATATTATAGCTACTAATTATCCGATGATAGAGATCCATGCTAGTACTCAAATGGGTATTCACAATCTCGAAGGGGTGAGAGTTGCTGAGAGATTGGGTTTTAAAAGAGTCGTACTATCTAGAGAGACTCCTCTTAGCGAGATTAGAAGAATACGAGATAATAGCAATGTCGAAATCGAGTATTTTGCTCATGGTGCTTTGTGTGTGAGTTTTTCAGGTAATTGTTATCTTAGTTCATATATGTTTGACGCTAGTGGTAATCGTGGCAAATGCAAGCAATTATGTCGACTACCATATACACTGATGCTAGATGACGAGAAGATAAAAGATGGATATCTTCTTAGTGCGAAGGATTTTTGCCTAATAGATAGATTACAGGATCTAGAAGATGCTGGCGTTACGTCGCTAAAGATAGAAGGCCGTGCTAGAAGACCTTATTATGTGGCGGTGGCGACTCGCGAGTATAGAAAGGCATTAGATAGAGAGAGTATTGATAGAGAAGAGTTAACGTTAGCATTCAATCGTGGTTATACAGAAGGATATTTTAATGGTAATGGCGAAATTATATCAGACAAACAAAACCACATAGGCATAGAGATTGGCGAAGTGGTCGATTTTAGAGAAGGCAAAAAATTCAATGAAATATTTATCTCAAGTAATAGAGAAATAAGTCCAAAGTCGGTATTGAAATTTTTCTACAAAGGCGAAGAGATTGCTACTATATCTGCTTTTGATATTAAGGAAATAAAGGGTGGTTACAAAATCACGACGACACAGACTGTAGATGTTGGATATACTGTGCGTTTGATATCTCATTACGATAGAGAAAGAGCTGTATTGTCGGTTAAGAAAACAATACCTATTAATATGTTTGTTTCAGCAAAAGCAAACGAAGAAATTAGTGCTACTTTCACGATTTTAGATAAGGAATATAAATTCTATGGAGAGAAATGTCTAGAGAGCATATCTTCTCCGATCACGAATGATGAAATTATTAATAATTTCCGAAAGAATGAATTTATAGATTTTAATATTGAATGTGAATTGGATAATGCATTCTTACCTAAGAAATTACTTAATGAATTTAGAAGAAATGTAATAGATCAAATATATTCAATTTTGACCGATATGAATAGAGAAGTTATCCACAAAATAGATATAAAAAATGTGGAAAAACCAGAAGAAATTCAAGGCTATCAAATCATTAGAAATAATGACGAAGATATAGATAAGAATATCGTTATATATTCGCCTGAAAATTATGACGAGACAGATATTCTAGAACTAAAAGATAAATGTGTAAAATTAAATAAAAAATTCATACTAAATATACCGAATTTTGCTACTTCTCAAGATGTAG
>JAZOUZ010000011.1:0-3962 GCA_045658505.1 Candidatus Onthoplasma sp.
TTAACATTTGGTATAATGTTCTTGCTCTCTAGATAATTAGCAATAGTGCTCACTGCTAAATTAACAGTATTGCTGTGCTCACTAATGTGTGATAATACCACTAATCTAGTGCCGGCGTGTACTAGTTTTTCAATTGCTTTAGCACAGTTGATATTAGATAAATGTCCATTAGGTCCATTGATTCGTTTCTTTAAAAATATTGGATAATTAGGGTAACTCATCAGCATCTCAGGATCGTAGTTTGCTTCTAGATAAATTAAAGCACTTGATTTCACAATTTCATATGTTTCATCACTGAAGTGTCCTAAGTCGGTACATACCGATACAATAGCGTCTTCTTCACTCACTCTATATCCTACACAATATTTACTATCATGTGGTAGGGAGAATGGTCTAATATGTAGATCTCCGATCACAAAGTCTGTATCGAAGAAATGAAATAGTTCGCTAGGTACATGTATTTGGTGGGATATTATCTCAGCAATATTCACATGGGCATATATAGGAGTATTGTACGTGCGTGCGAATTTCTCAATACCCTTAATGTGATCTGAATGTTCATGAGTAATGAGTATAGCATCAATAGTCGCAGGATCGACAGATAATTCATTCAGTCTATCAAAAATATATGGCAAAGTTTTGCCACAATCAATGAGTATTCTAGTAGTGTCTGACTCTATGTAGGTAGAGTTGCCACTACTACCGCTAGCGAGACTGCATATTCGCATATGCGCATATTAACAAATTTTTATCATTTTTGCAATAAAAATTAAAATATTTCATAAATTTACATATTTTAAAACATTGACAATACATTTAAATTTTGATAATATCTAAAAAATGGAGTAAAAACAATGAATTTAGTAAAGAAATTATTTAACAAACTTAGAAAGAAAAAATATCAACCTATTGTTTTGTGTAAGGATTTAACAAAACTTATGATAGAGAAAAGAAGAATTATTGTACCGAATTACAAAGATAAAAAGGGCTACGATCCAAAAATTTCAATGTTTCATTAATCGTTTTGTAGGTGATGGGGATGGACAGATTTAATTTCTAAGGAAACTTATGCCATAAGGTATAAATTTCCTTTTGTGTAAAAATTTTTTAAAATAGGAGGAATATCATGGCGAAAAATAAATTCAATGAAGTAGAATTAGAAAAAGCCTACCTAGTCTGTCCTTATATTGATATGGAGCGAGTAGAGTATAGGACTAACGAGTTAGAACTTCTTAGTAAGTCCGCATTACTTGATGTAGTGAAGACTAATGTATTCAATGTTAAAGAAGTAAATGCTCGCACTTATTTTGGACAAGGTAAAGTAGAAGAGATTCGTGATGAAGTGGCGGAACTAGGTATTGATGTAGTGATATTTGATTGTCCACTCACAGGATCGCAACTAAGAAATCTGGGGGAGATTATTGATTGCAAAGTTATTGACCGTACCATGCTGATACTAGATATATTCGCAGGTAGAGCGCAGTCGGGAGAAGGTAAATTACAAGTATCATTAGCGCAATTAAAATATAGTCTACCTAGACTTGCTAGTCTGAATCAAAACGATTCGCATTCATCTCGTGGTGTAGGTATGCGTGGAGCTAGCGAGAGCAAATTAGAATTAGATAGACGTAAAGTACAAGAAAATATAACAAGACTAGAACGTGAGATCAAAGAACTGCAGCGTCATCGCCAAACTACTAGGAAACAACGACTTTCTCGTATGAAGAGTGTTGCATTAGTAGGATACACCAATGCGGGTAAGTCAACACTCATGAATGCTATATCTAAGGCGGGTACTTATGCCGATAATAGACTGTTCGCGACACTTGATGTACTTACCAAAAAGGTATGGGATAATGGTGTAGAATATGTCTTAATAGACACGGTGGGATTCGTGAGTAATCTACCACATGAATTAATGTATGCTTTCTCAGCGACGCTTGAAGAAACGCTTGATGCAGATGTATTGCTTATGGTGGTAGATGCAGGAGATGATCATAAGTATGAACAGATAGAAGTAGTAGAGAGAGAATTTAAGAGATTGGACATCGATTCTAATAGGGTGATATTGGTGTACAACAAAATGGACAATGTATCTAAAGAAGATATTCAAAAGCTACAGAAATTTGATTATACTACATGTGTGATCGGAGCTAGATCTGGAGAGAATATCGATGTGCTAAAAGCATTAATTAGAGAGAAATTAAATCAATATAATGGAGGATATGGAAGATAATATGGGATTATTAAGTTTAAGTCAGCGAGAAATAGAGAATGGAATAGAGAAAATAAAGAATAATCCCGAGGCGTATTTTTCATTAAATAAAAGATGTAGAAGGAATTCTCAAATTTTATCTACTTTTTTGATGAAAAGTCCAGAAATGTATTATAGTATGAGTGCGGAAGACAAAAAGTTTGTCACAGTTGATATGGTGCTAAGATTGATAAGGTATTATGGGTGTGATATGTGCATTCTGAATATATTTAATGACTTCAGCAGTAATGAAAAAGTATGTTTGGAGGCGGTGAAACATTCTCCTAAAAATGTAAGACATATTAATAGTAATCCGGAAGTATTTAAAAAGATAATGCTATACATTATTGCTAATATTAGATTGAGTGTAAAACGAGATAAAGACCCATATGATGCGCTCAGACGAGATAAATATCAATATGTGTATTATATTCCTGAAGAATATATAGATGAAGAATTGCGAACAGCGATAGAAAAATCAATCATTAGAAATCTTGAACTGGATAAAATCTTATTTGATATAGGATATGGTAATGGTGTTACTTATTAAAATCAGGTGTGAATGTTGAAAAATATTCACACTTTTTTTAATCCTGCGTAGTATGTAGTATACAAAAGAATTTTCAAGATACCAAAGATAAATTAACTTTTGTAGTACATATTGAAATACTTTTAGGAGGAATTATGTTTAACAAATTTTTCGGCGGTCATGACTGCGGTTGTGATGATATGAAATCTTGCGGATGCGGAGATTGCACTTGGATCATAATCCTTATATTGATCTTATGTAATTGCGGTTGCAAGATAGATCCATGTTTATTAATCATTATTTTATTGCTACTTTGCGGTTGCGGTTGTGGTAATAAAACTAGTTGTTGCTAATCATTACTCAAAATAGGGAACTCTCTTCGAGTTCTCTTTTTATCTATTATCCTAATTAAATAAAAAAATATTTTATTTTTTACGCTTTTCGTTTGACTTATTTGTTGAGATTTTTTATCATAATAATATTAAGGGGTAAATTTGAAGAGGTACAATGCCGTAAATCAAAAGTGGATTTTGCTTGGTATTCTTATACCAATCATCATTTTTTACTTGTCTTATGGTGTGGTATATGCGTACTTTACCGCCACCGCGAAGAATACCGAGGGTACTATTACTACAGGTATTATCAAGGTGAAGTTTTCAGACGATGCGATCATATCTGTTGCAGATCAGGCGATTAACAATGTTTCCATATTGCCTGGAGATACAGTAACGATCTCAGGATCGGTAGTAAATGATGGTACTGTGTCTATGTATGCGTTATTGATAGTACAGGTAAAAGTGGAAGAGTCAAGACAGGGAGAAGAGATTACTTATACTACTGTGGAGACAGCATATTATAATGCTGCTGGCACTAAGTTGGTATATGATGCTACAAATGATATTTATACTACAGGCAGTACTCTTATTGAGAAAAGTGCTAACCAAGGATTTAGTATAGAATACACTTTTGAAGGGGAGAATTATGGTCCAGAGTATCAAGGTAAAGCAATTCAAGTATTAGTTACAGCTCGCGCTATTCAGACAGTGAATCTTGATGACGGTGTGAATACTAATGACGGATATGCTCAAGACGCTACCAATATTCTATTGGGCAAAAATAAAGCTACAAATTAATAAGACAGGCAAAGTCTGTCTTTTTTTGACTCCAAACGACATTGTT
>JAZOUZ010000012.1:0-2403 GCA_045658505.1 Candidatus Onthoplasma sp.
GTTATTTCAATGAAACAATTATTGGAGGCAGGTTGTCATTTTGGCCACCAAACTAGGAAATGGAATCCTAAGATGAAGAAGTATATCTTCACAGATAGAAATGACATTCACATTTTAAACTTAGAGGATACTTCTAAGAAAATTGATGAAGCCTATGTATTCATCAAAGAAAAAGTGTTAGCAGGTGCTAATGTACTATTTATCGGTACTAAGAAACAAGCTAGCGAAACAGTTAAGCAAGAGGCAGAACGTTCTAATATGTTCTATGTTAACTCTCGTTGGTTAGGTGGTACTCTTACTAATTTCTCTACTATTAGAAAGAGAATCGACAGAATGAACAAGCTTAACAATATGGAGGCTCTTGGAGACTTCGAACTTCTACCTAAGAAAGAAGTAATCAAACTAAAGGCTGAGAGAGACAAACTTGCTATCAACCTTACAGGTATCAAGGATATGACTTCTGTACCAGGTCTTATCATCTTAGTTGATCCACACACTGAGCATATTGCAGTGAAAGAAGCTAGACGTCTAGGTATCCCTACAGTAGGTATCGTAGATACTAATAGCGATCCAGATGATGTAGATGTATGTATTCCAGCTAACGACGATGCTATCGGTTCAGTTAAGTTGATCATCAGTGCCTTGACAGACGCGATTTTAGAAGCTAAGGGTGGTGTAGTATTGCACGATCTAACAGCCAGTGATGATGATGTATCTATGGAAGCTATGGTTACAGGCGAGATCGTAAAAGAAGAAGAGAAGCCAGAAGAGAAAGAAACTAAGAAACGTCCAGCTAAGAAAGAAAAGAAAGCTGAAGATACCGAGACAGAGAACGCTTAATAAAAATTTAATTAATTGGGGAGAAAATTTTATGGAAATTACCGCAAAAATGGTAAATGAATTAAGAAATATGACCGGTGCTGGTATGATGGAATGCAAGAAAGCATTGGTAGAAACTGAAGGAAACATAGATAAGGCTATCGAAGTTCTTCGTGAGAGAGGAATTGCTAAGGCTGATAAGAAACAAGGCAGAATTGCAGCAGAAGGTATGGTAGGTTCTTGCATCGAAGGCAATACTGGTGTAATTCTAGAAGTTAACTGTGAATCAGACTTCGTATCTAAAGGCGAACCTTTCCGTGCTATTGTGAATACAGTAGCTAAAGTGATCCTTAAGGATAAACCAGCTGATATAGAAGCATTGAATGCTTGTAAGCTCGAAGATGGTAGTACAGTTAGTGAGTATATCATTAATCAAACAGTTGTTATCGGTGAGAAAATCTCTATTCGTAGATTCGAAGTATTCGAGACTACAGGTAAGATTGAATCTTATATCCACATGGGTGGTAAAGTAGGCGTTATGATCGAAGCTAATCCTTTCACTAGTGGTGAAGATGTATTGCATGATGTAGCACTTCAAATTGCCGCTGCTAATCCTACTTACATTAGAGAATCTGATGTGCCAGCTGATGTTATAGCTAAAGAGAAAGAAATTCTTCTTGCTCAAATGCAAAACGATGAAAAGAATGCTAACAAGCCAAGAGAGATCTTAGAGAAGATCGTTACAGGTAAGATTGGCAAATTCTATACAGAAAACTGCTTAATGAATCAAGAATTTGTAAAAGATGATTCTATGACAATCGCTAAAGTGGTAGGTGATAAGTTTATTGTGGCTAGATTCATTCGTTGGGAGATGGGTGAAGGTCTAGAGAAACGTAGTGATGACTTCGCTGCAGAAGTGGCTGCTCAAATGGGACAAAAGTAAAAAATAATTAATAAATAATAGCAACGTAATGCTGTCGATATGGCAATTTTACTTGCTATTTTTTTTATTATTGTTTATTATTATAATTAAGGAGAATAATTATGAATGAACAATTAGAAATGACTCTTATGGAGTTCGAAGATAATCTTAATAAGCACTATGATCGATTGCTTGATAATTTTATGATGATCAGAGTAGGACGCGCTAATCCAAAGTTGATAGAGAATATTAAGGTTGATTATTATGGTACTATGACACCTATCTATCAGACAGGTAATGTTACGGTGCAAGATGCTAGAATGCTAGTAATATCACCATGGGACGCTAGTACTATCAAGAATATCAAGGCTGGTATAGACGCTGCTAATATTGGTGTATCTGTAAGTGATGATGGTAAAATCATTAGAGTGAACTTCCCAATGCTCACAGAAGAGCGTCGTCGTGAATATACAAAAGATGCTAAGCGCCTTCTTGAAGAATGTAAGATCGCTATGAGAAATGCTCGTAGAGATTGCTTAGACGTATGTAAGGATATGAAGAAAAAGAGCGAGATCAGTGAAGACGAATATGCTACAGTAGAGAAAGATGTTCAAAAGAAATTAGATGTATTTACAGACAAAGCTGATGTGAGTTGTGAAAAA
>JAZOUZ010000013.1:0-2024 GCA_045658505.1 Candidatus Onthoplasma sp.
TCAAAACGATTTTAATATTTCTTTTTTCGTTTTGGGATTATATGCAACAGTATCACAACAAATAAAATAACAACAACTATAAATGAATAGACTCTAATATCCAAAGTTAGACTCGTTATTACATAGTTTTTAGATTTATAATTAAATTTTAATGTCTCACCTATCACGAAGATAATATTTCCGTCTTCATCTGTTCTAAGTGTACATATATCTTTCTCATCTAGACGATTTATTACTTCATTCGTAGGGTGTCCATAATAATTATCGCCAACACTAATCACAGCAAATTCAGGTGAAACATATTCTAAAAACTCCAATGAGGTCGATCCTTTGCTACCATGGTGAGCAATCTTCAAAACATCACTATCTAATTCGTCAGCATAGAGGTCTATCAAATCTCGTTCTACTCTAGTACTAATGTCACCTGTGAATAAAAATGATTTATCCAAATATTCTAGTCTAATTACCACACTTGAATCATTGGTATCAGAATAATCAAAAGTGGACAATACTTTTAGTTCGCAATCTCCAACATCTAGCACATCGTCAATATCTAAGTAATCATAATCATATTTATCTTCTATAAAATTTTCTAAATCTTTATAATATTGACTATTCGAAGCAATTTTTGGCATGAATAGTTTCTTAATATTAAAATTTTTCAAAGCACGCAATGTGCCACCTATATGATCAATATCGGCGTGCGTTAGAATTAAATAATCTATTGTTTTATCATGCTCGCTATTTATTACCTTTTCTTCTAGATAATTAGTATAACTAACATTTTTATTTTTAGGACCAGAATCTATCAAAATAACTTTATCATTAGGAAGATTAATGGCTATAGCATCTCCTTGTCCTACAGAAACAAAGTGAACTAAAAGATTGCCATTAGTATTTACTATATTTAACTTATTGAATAAAATCCTCTCAACATTTGGATTGATCACTGTATGAAAAATGGATACTACACCTAACATTAGTATTATTGATAATAATATAATTATCTTCTTTATCTTTTGTGATTGTTTCATTATTTCTTTTTGTATTTACCTAAAAAAAGTTTTTCTACTTCATCAATCATTTCCATCGTGGCTCGATACCCTTCTTCTACAAGTTCCTCTATATTTGCAATCTTTAGCGAATGAAAATTTTCAGTATTAGGGCTAATAATAATATTGCTCATACCCAAGCCTTTCTTTGAGTTTTTTGCCATCATTATACCTACACTAGTAATGAATTGTGTGATCATACTATTAGAAGGTGTACCACCACCCCTCGTATGATTACAATCAATAGTTACTACAAAATCACAACCATTCATCTTCAACACATCACTAGGCACATTATTTACTACACCGCCATCTATTAGAACTTTGTCCTTGTATTTTACAGGCATAAATACACCCGGAATAGCACAACTGCCCGCTACTATAGTAGCGAGATCTCCATGATCAAAAGCAATCTCTCGTCCCGATCTTAAATCCACCGCCACCGCATAATAAGGAATAATCAAATCTTCTATCTTGCGTATAGGCAAAAATCGCCTTAGATTATCTCGCAAGGTATCCATTTTAGATGGCAAGAATCCTAATTTTGACTTCCTAAAATCACTGGTTTTAGCATTTCTAGTCAATTTATAGATTTCATCAGCTGACAAACCACTAGCATAAAAAGCACCAAACACGCTACCTATACTAGCTCCTGCGACCGCATCAAATTTGATCCCTTTCTCTTCGAAAGCCTTGAATGCACCTACATAGACAAATCCACGAGCTCCGCCACCTGTCAAACACAAGCCAACCCTATATCTCTTGTGAAATTTTTCCTTTTTTCTTTTGTTTAGATATTCTCTAAACCCCATATTAATCCTTCCAAGTATATTATAAACTATATTTTAGAATTTTTATAAGCATTTAATGTATTTTTTAACAAAATAATAAAAAAATTCACATATAGGGTATTTTAATACTATAAAGTATTTTCTCTACTTTCTCTAATGTCTTTGATTTTTTGACATGGTC
>JAZOUZ010000014.1:0-1644 GCA_045658505.1 Candidatus Onthoplasma sp.
GAACCCCGGTCTCAACCGTGAGAGGGTCGCGTCCTAACCTCTAGACTATAAGGCCATATGTACCTAACGATGTTAGTATAGCACATTTTTTTATATATTTCAAGTATTTTAGTTAATTTCTTTCAAAATTTATGCTATAATGAAGACAATGAGAGAAAGATGGTTTAATTATCGACCAATATGCTTAAGTTTCGCATTCCTATTATTAGGAAGTATATTTGCGTTTTATGTAGAATCATTTTTAGTTTTTTGCTTGTCTATCAGCATTGTAGTGTTTGTATTATTGCTACTATTGGCGATATTTAAGAAAAAGCTGAAATACGTCATATTACCACTAGTTGCGTTTTTAGTAGGTGCTGGAGCGTATAATTTAGCAGTCTTATCATTTAATAATCAACAAACAGAGCAACCCAATATGGTTAGTGCCAGAATATATCAAATTGATAGGCCAACAGATGGCAGGATTACTGTTCAAGCGGATAATGTGAAATTTGATGATAATAATGCTAACACAAATTTAATAATTTATATATACGATTATGATGGATTGTTTGAAGGCATTGAGATTGGTGCGAATATAAGTTTTGCACCATTAAAATTTTACAACAACAATTTATTTTCAGATACTCCGAATGCGAAAATATATGCGAATAATACGAAATACTCCCTGACCACTAATATTAGTGCGATAGAATTTAATGGAGTGGATAAGACTTTCGCAGAAATGATCAAAGAGAAAGTAAAAGACAATATATCCTTAGGGCTAACTAATGAGAATACTGAGCTAGTGTATTCTTCATTATTTGGGGAGAAAGATATGCTGCTGGATAGTCAGTATAATTCATACCGACTATCTGGTGTAGCACACTTGTTAGCAGTGTCAGGACTTCATGTAGGAATAATAGTAGGTATTTTACTTTTTATTTTACGCAAGTGTAGAGTAAATGGTTGGGTACGATTTGGTAGTGTAACACTATTTTTATTGTCATATCTAGTGTTGTGCAATTTTACCATATCTGCAATTAGAGCAAGTATTATGGCATTAATATTAATGCTATCGAACTTGCTACATAGGGATTATGATAGTTACAATGCTATATCTTTAGCAGGAATAGTAGTATTTATAATTAATCCGTTATCAGTGTTTGATATTAGTTTTTTGATGAGTTTTTCATGCGCGTTTGGTATAGCCTTATTATATAAACCGCTCAAAAATGGACTTATTTCAATGAAATTTCCAAAGGTCATAGCTGAGAGTCTAGCAATGAGTCTAGCGACCACATTGATATTAATATTTATAATGGCTTATTATTTCCACACACTAAACATTATATCGATATTAGCAAATATTATCATAATACCGATATTTACTATAGGATTTGTAATAGCTTTCGTGGTAGCACTATTGTCCTTAATTATTCCATTGATAGGGTATTGTTTATATCCTGTTAATTTCATATTTGATTTCATAGGACTTATATCTACAATAATGGGCAATCTTCCAATAGCGAACTTTGATACAATATCTTTCCATTTCATCATAATTGTAGTATATTTCGTGTTGATACTATTATTTAGTAGATTATGTACTGCGAAATATCAATATAAGATAATGGCTACACTACCTATTGTAGCATTAATCTT
>JAZOUZ010000015.1:0-3508 GCA_045658505.1 Candidatus Onthoplasma sp.
CAAGGAGTTGTAGTGGGGATTTGTCTTCCTAAGACCGCTTGGCCTCCGACTTCTAATCCTTTCACCACACCTATATCTAGGTGATCACTATACGAAATCACAACTTTATCTTTTACATTGTATTTATCGTTAGGTTTGGCAAATACTGAATCAGGTGAGTTTAGTAATAAAATTTCTAACGCTTGCATAAAAATTTCTCCTTCAAAATATTAAATAATAGATTGTCTAAAATGTAAGAAAAGTTCACATTAGACATGATTTTTTTGTAAGACTCTTCTATATATGGAAGACTATTTACTAGAGCCTGTACAGGGTAATTCATACTGATCAAAGTAGTGAGAGTAGGATCATATTTCTTAGTATTGTTGATGCAATCTAAAAAGATGTCTTGCAAAAGAGGGAAGAATAAAGTCTTGTCTGCTTTCACTATGCTTGATGAAACTTTAGGAATATCTGCACTAGTTTTTAGATTGGTAAATATTTCTTTGATCGCTGAGATGGTTTCTAAAAATTTATCATTAGTTTCCATATTAATCATTTCAGTAAGGGAGAAGTCGGCATCTAGATATTTACTAATATTAATATCCTTAGTCTGAAGCTCTCTAGAGATCATTGATTTGTCTAAGATAGATAACTTAGGAACATAAATTTTAGTAAGTCTGCTCATAATTGTAGGCAGTAATTTATCTGTCTTGGCACATGTAAGTATGAAAATACTTGTTTTGTTTGGTTCTTCTAACGACTTTAGTAATTTATTTTGAGCGATTTCATTTATTTTTTCTGCATTAAGAATTAAGAATATTTTATAGTCGCTTGAAACAGGTAGAATATTGAGTTGTAGTATTAATTTATTTACATCATCTACTTTGATAGAATCTTGATCTAACAAAATTACATCAGGGTGAGAATGAGAATCGAATTGCCTACATTGTGGACAATTATTACATACTTTTTCGCACAGTAATGATTTTGCGAAAGTCAATGCAATTTCGTTATTAAGAACTGAATCGGTAGAATATAATAGATATGCATGACTTAGATTCTTGAGTAAATTGAGATTGTGAAATAATTCTGTTTCTTTAATGCAATTAATCATGCTATGATTATAGCATAAACATTAAAAATTGACAAATGAATTAAATGCGATTGACAAAAGCTCATTATAATGTTAGCATACAATTAATAGGAGGAGATAATGAAAAGAACAAAGAAAGGATTATTAGTAGCAGGAGCGATAATATCTATTCTTGTAGTGCTATTTATGATGATAATTAGTCTTGGATTATCATTAGTTAATATGATGGTCAATGAAGATTTTATTCTAGATACATATAAAGAAGATCCATCTTATGAAGTGGTAGAAAATACAGATGGTTCTTATGTAATTATTGATCAAGATGGACTAGAGATTACTAGTGGAGACATAGAGATTATAGTCAACATAGTTAAAGGCATAATTAATACTTTTAATTTTATGAATATGACATCTGTCGTTCTTACTTTAATATTCGCTATTATGATTTTTGTCAAAGTAAGTAAAGATAAAGATTGTAAGGGGGCAATTATTACATTGATTGTACTTAGCGTACTGCAGTGGAATTTCCTAACTTTAGCATTGATGATTGTGGCTTTGTGTATAAAAGATGAACGTCAAGAAGACAAAGAAAAGGATATTCAATTACCTAGCGAAGATATTAGTTATACTGCATAAAAAAAGAGGATTATCTCCTCTTTTTTTAACCAGTGATTTTAGCAATCTTATATTGAACAATGCCTGCTGGTGTCTTGATGATAGCAATTTCGCCTACTTTCTTACCAATTAGACCAGCACCGATAGGGCTAACATTACTAATAAGTCCATTCAATGGATCTGCGTCAGTATCACCAACAATACGATATTGGAAAGATTGATTAGTCTTCACATTTTGAATACTAACAGAACAACCAATTCCAACCTTATTAGTATTGATTTTCTTAGAGTCGATGATCTCTACTGATTTTAGTTTATTCTCTAATTCAAAGATCTCAGCTTCTACGCTTGCTTGTTCTTCGCGTGCTATATCATATTCGCTATTCTCACTAAGATCTCCATAGCTTCTAGCTTCTGCGATTTTGTTAGCTACTTCTTGTCTCTTCTCAGTCTTAAGGAAGGCAAGTCTTTCCTTAGTCTTCTCATATCCTTCTTGAGTCATAAAATTCTTTTCGTCCATAATATCCTCCTTATTATTTATGGTTAGTTATATTAATTAGTAGTTACCTACGTAATTTCACACAATAAATAATTGCAATAGAATTTCTCCTATCGCAATACTGCATGATTATATCAAATATAGACAAATGTTGTCAAGAGTTTTTGATAATTTTAGTTGATTTTATTTTATGGCGTCGGTGAATGATTTTTTGACCAATTTGTCATTATCCATTCCTAATACAAATCCGGATTCTCCATTTAGAATATTCTCTACTACAGAGAGTCCAGCAGAATAGCCATACATACGATCTATTGCAGTAGGTGCACCGCCTCGCTGTATATAGCCTAGTATATGCGCACGCCAAGGAAACTTGCATTTTTCCTGTAAAATATTTGTCAATTCTTCAGTGTTCACACAATCTTCTAAAACTAGTACAACAGGTGGTAATAAATTATTTTTTTGTTTCTTTATTTTTTTAATTAATTCATTAAGATCAAAGTCTTTAGATATTACTTTCAGATCAGTCTGAATAGCTCTAGATACTGTATCGAGTAGGTCGGTACAATGTTTGCCCATGATCTTCACGACAGAGCCATATCCGAATGCAGACAATGAGTCTGATATATTGTCAAGAGCATTGACAATATTGTTAGTAGCAGTATCGAATCCCAATGTCCTAGAGAAATTGAGGTCGTTATCGATGGTGCAAGGAATACATATTGTAGATATACCACTATTCTCTAGATCGCTAGCTCCGCGAATACTACCATCGCCACCGAGAATAATCATTGCATCGATCTTGAGTGTAGCAATGTTTTTTAATGCTTTTTTGAAATAATTAGACTTCAAAAATCTAGGAGCACGACTTGATCTAAGTATAGTGCCACCAAGGTTGATTCTTCCGTCTAGTAATTGATCATCGACAACGATATAATCATTGTCTATTAGACCATTGTAGCCTCCTTTGAATCCTATAAGGGTAATATTGTGATCTCTACAGGCAGAATATACGCCAAACAAGGCGCTATTCATACCTGGAGCGTCTCCACCACTAGTTAGGATTCCAATTTTTTTAATTTTCATATTTTCCCCTTTAGTCGCGTAGTAATTGTACTACGAATGAATCAAATCCAACACTTTCTACAAAATCATCAGGCTTGAATGTAGAGAAGTGGAATACATTGAAATCATATACATGCTTATCTAACAAGACAGGAGTAGGGATATTAAGATCTAAGCAAATAGTTTTCAACATATCAAAGAACGACATACTTGATGGATCGATCTCTATCGTTTTGCTTTTAGTGATGCGTTCT
>JAZOUZ010000016.1:0-13527 GCA_045658505.1 Candidatus Onthoplasma sp.
TATCCAGCTTTTTGACGTAGTATCTTACCACCTTCTTCTATCCATTCCCAATCGCATAGTTGATGCAATGTGAATTTTGAACTATCCAACATATACAGAGTATCATCTTCTACGAATCTATCCGACAATACTGGAATGCCATTGAAACTAATAGCCTTGTAGCCACCTTCCAATAATGTTACATCAATATTTCTTCTATAACAAGCTAGGTATTCTTGATATGCACGCTTTACACCAGCACCGCATACAATAAAGTCAATATTTGATCCCGTATTCTCTTCTAAGAAATCTACAGCCGATTGAAGCATACCATCACTAATTTCTTGTGATGTATTACTTACATATGGAGCCAACCACTTATTATTAGCACGATTAATTCCATATAACGATGTACTATCTCCAAAGATAGCACCAAGACCTGTAATTTCATTACCTTTGCTACCTTGTACATAGAACACATCACCTTCATTAATCGCATGAGCAGCACCAGTGAAATGTACAGTTTTATTTACTCTATCTACATATACCACGCGAAGACCAGCAACAGACAATGTATCACCTGTATAAACGTCTATTACCATGCCTTCCATAAGATTCTTCACACTATTCATTGTAGCCACCCCAGAAGAATAAGCTAACACTGTACCAACCTTACCGCTACCATCGCCATATAGCATACGACCAAGGTTGAATTTAGATGCCGTAAGAAGCCCCTCCATCTCAGCATCTAACAAATCAACAAAAGCACCATTAGCATTAGCACTGGCTCTAATTGCCTTATCACTAATTTCGATAGTACCATATAGATTCTTTAGAGTTGTTTTGAATTGTACATAATTATTTTCGTTTGCGGTAGGAAGTTCTCCTGTTTCGCTACCAGCACCCACGCCACCATTAAGACCAACTGGTGCCATTTTGATAATTTGCTTACCATATACATCGCTAGATGATTGTTTGATTTTAGCGAACAGTGGATTTGTTTTAGTATTTAATTGATTACATACCGCAGATAAATATGCATCTTTTAATGCGTTCTGCGCTGTATTTAAGTCTATCATTTTCTTCTTCTATTTATTTTTAATTATTGATTTTGCCAATCTTCCTGCTTCTTTTATTGTAGTAGGAATATTTGGCGGAGTAAGAGCAAGAGACCCACCTCCGATACCTGCCTTGATCGGACCATTCTGAGTTATTTTAGATAAGTACTCTTTCACGATTTTATCTTTAATCTCCTGATTAGAGAAAATATAATTATTCAAGAATTCTTGATCTTCAGCATAATCTTTAGCCGATTTGTAATTTTTGACCACTAGACGCATAGCTTCTTCTTCAAGACTAGCATCTTCATTTTCGATCAAGGTTTCTTTTAGCGCGCTACTAAAAGGCTTGATCTGATCAAATTTATTTACAAAATCTGTCACTCTTTTATCTAGTTCAACTCTTTTTGATTCTTGTTCATTTTTAATATCTATTTCATTTTCTAGACTCGCCAAGCGCTGACTCTTCTTGGTAAACTCTGACTCAAGATTCGTATAGGCCTTATACAAACTCTCCGCATCTTTGAATTTACCGATATCTATATTGGAGCCATTATTTGGTTGTTCCAATTCTTCCATACATTTCTCCTTTTTTATTCAAAATTTACAAATTTTCAATTTTTTAATATTTTTTTATTGTTTTTTTTGATTTTTTTAATAATTTTTTTCAACTTTTAATAATTTTTTATGTTCTTCAATATGTTTCAATAATTTATCAATTATTTGTTTTTGATTAATTTTTTGTTTGATTTCATTACCTAAAATATAAGCAGTATGTTCATCAATATGTATCTTATGATCATCAATAGGCAGTATCTCAATACTATCTTGAGATACTGCTTTTAAGTTTTCTTCCTTGGCATGATTGATTTGAAGTGAATTTAGATCTATAGCATCTTCCCACATTCCGAAGCCTAATAGATCTAGGCACTTCTTTCTCATGCTCTGACTAAACGAGCCATTGTCATCAAACATCAGTCCCTCTTTGATTAGGTCAAGTAACATAGTCCTTCTTTGGACAATGCTATCTGTAACATCAGTATTAGAATCAAATACCACATCATCACTACATATCTCATTTTGATCCCAATAATACATTTGCACATCACCACATTCACCAGCAATCTTCAATAGTCTTGGCACCACTGCATATTGTTTATATAATCTCAATATAAACTTCGCCACTATTTTTACTGCCAACTTAGCACTATCTATCGGTGTAGACAATCTTGTATTATCCTGTTCTGCTAAAAGTTGTAGAGCCACACCGGACATATTAGTATACTTACTGTAACTATCCGACATCATGTCGCTTACGCCAGATATAGTTTTCAATTCTTGAATCAGACGATTCTCCTCTTCTTCAAAATCAACAGGAGTATTTTGATTCTGCATAATCTCTGGACTTTTAGATCCTTGTCTATAGACTAAAATTTTACCAGGAGACAATCCTTCATCTTCTAGAGCTTCAGTATCTATACTGCCGTCTTCAACAGTCAACACATTCATTACTGAGCGATTAAAATATTCATGTTTTCTATTTCTCACAGCATTATACGCACGCTGTACAGGAATCAATCTATCTACAATACTTACGCCAAAGAAATTTCCTGGCTGATAGTTAGATATTTGCTTTACAAACGGGAAAGTCCTACCACCCATCTCGTCATTTATATAAGGCAATTCTCCATCAAACAGTAATTTATTGCCTGCCACAATAGTTAGTCTACCATTAGGATTGTTTTTAGACGGTCTAATATATCGCTCTACCACCACACTATGATTTGACAATTCTATATTAGACAACTTATTAATATTTGCATTGTATCCTAAACCGCCACCTGCCCCAGCACTAGAATCAAGCGAAAACGAATGAACACTCTCCGCATCGACATCTACGCCCCATTGAGTCTTGATATCACCTATTTCCATCGCTCTAGCATGAATAATACTCTTGACATCATCTATTCTTTCACAAGACAAATTATCTGGGAAGATTTCAAATGGCGGTATTACTTCAATACCAACATCTCCTTCTAATATACGATGTCCAAATTCATCTTCTGCGACCATTTTGCCACTATCAGTATTCCAAATAACTTTATAAAAAACTGATCCGCAAATCTCACTCCATGTAGTAGCAGTCTTCACGATATCAGTTAAATTTAATCTATTTGATACTGACTTTAATATCTCTTTACTAAGTTTGGCACTCTCAATATCTGACTCATCTGTAGTAGCTGGTATAACGGTAACAACCGGAGCTATCGAGCAGATCTTGGATATTCGTGTCTCTACTATGGGTGCTATATGGTTGAACACTTCCTTTTCTTGCCAAAAATATTGTTTAGAATCTTGATTAATTGCCCCATTTGACGCTATATAACTATATTGATTACCCATCATAAAATTAATATTTAATTGCCATTGAGCTTCTAAACTTCTACGCGCTTCACGTCGCTTATAATAATCCAGCATTACTTCTTCTACTATTTTATTTGATTTACTCATCTTTTCCTCCCCTTTTGTATATCGGTCTCACATTTTTTGGCACGAAGAATTTCCCTATCTCTCCATACAGACTATTCATACAATCACCACATAGGTACACACTACCATCAAAAACAAATTTTCGATTAACGATGGTATACTCCGCTCTTTCGTCGCATCCACTAGCATCACATTTCACCCTTACTTTAGTCTTCTCTACTATCACTTTCACTCCTTAATTTTTCTAATAATCTTTTTCTCTCCGCCACGAGTTCTTCATCACTCATACTCTCGTAATCATGCTTAGATATAATTTGCTGATATATCATCTTGATAATATCAATATTGGGCGGAATATTTTTTTCTATAACTTTTTGTTTGGATATTTTCATTTCTCCCGTATCGTCATCATGTACATATTCTGTAGTTACTTCTCTAGTAGTCATGCCTGTAATGCATTGACGTAACGCTTGGAGACCATCTTCATTCACTATATTATTATTTATAATTCATCATCTCCTACCCCTTTTTAAGTTTCTTATCAATCGTTCTTTTTCTCTTTGCACAATATTAAGCTCTTTTTTAGGTGCTTTATTTTCCGGTCTGGACATAATATAATATCTTAGTTCATCCATACTATGATCATCTACTTTTACAGGAGAATCACCATATCCCCATCGATATCCCTTTATCTCTCGAATAAGATTTGTGCAGGTATTAAATATAAATAATTTAGTTTCCCCATTAGCATTCTTTAGATACGATTTTACTCGCTGTATACCACTAAATACATCTTTATTTACATTGGTATTAACTATAATTCCATGATCATAAAATAAATCCGCGACACTCTTTCTCGACGCCAAAGTTGTTTGATTAGCAGCACTATCTATAAGAGCTTCTATCATACCATTGCCCGCTCTATGCCAATGAAGAGCATCACTTATTTCATGTATTTTTTTGCTATGATATGATATATCTTTTTCCCTATCATAATGCTCTGCCACTACATAAATATTATTATCATAATCCACCGCATACCAATGACAAGACAACGGATTTTTCAGCCCCGGATCAATAGATAATTTATCTTGCCACTCATAAGGGATATCAAACGGCTCTATCACATGCAAAAACTCATCAAACTCAGGATAAACCCGACCTCCAACATCAATAAATTCTCCAAACTGACGAGATCGAAGTTCATCTTCTGATAGACTAGATTTCATTGCTTGTTTAGCTTCTTCATTGAGATATGGGTTATCGTCCCACTGCATAAATTCATACCAAATATTCGGATCATTATGAGCATTCATATATATCTCATCGTACACAAAAGTCATACCTTTCAGAGGAGTCATTGTACCAAAAATATCGCCATTCTTATCCAATACTCTCATTCTACACTCTGTATATATGTCTTGGGGAGGCTCTTCATCAAACCACACATAGTCTAGACTAGCACCTTGAAATTTTTCCCTACCTTGATCACAACTCTTAAATCCAATTTTACTAATTCCACCTGATACATTTTTGACCAAAATATAGTCAATTACACCATTTTGATAGCTGTCTTTTCGACCACTCAACATCACTACATCTTCTATCCACTGAGGGTTTAAATAGTATAAGATTTTCGCCTGAGCCACATCTCGTTGAACTTGTGTAGAAAGACTCACTACCCAACCAGACTTATTCCCTTTTATTTCTCTGTACGGGTGGATCCCTCGAGCTAGATATACCACCTCTACCGCTCCACACTCGGTCTTACCACTACGATTACCTCCAAATACCCATCGATTCTTTTTATCACATTTGTGGAATGCTAATTGCTTTAAATGAACTTTATCTCCAGTATTATATTTAGATAGTTTGTCTTGATCTTTTCTCTTCTTTAATATTTTATCAATTTTCAATATATCTTCTACCAAACTCATTTGAGATAAATATACTCCAAAAGTCGTAACATTTATCCAAAAGTTGTCAATTTTTCAAATTTTTTTTATGTTATAATTTTATCATGATTATTATATTAATTATCCTTATTTTATCTGAATCCACTATTCCCTATGTCTATGCTAGCGATCAAAATTATTATGCACGCATCATGCAGGACGAATGTTATCTTTACCGAACACCAATAGATGTCAACGATGCGAGTAATCTATATTTCGAACTCCCAAAAACCTATTTCGTTATTCTTTTATCTAGTCCCAATGACGAATTCTACGAGGCTCGATACATGGATACAGTTGGATACGTGAAAAAAAATAGCGTACAAGCTGTAACCAATACACCTAGTACACCATTTTTAGAAAACGTAACATTTAGAGCCTATGCAGATATAAGCTGTAAGATCTATTCTTCACCCGACAAATCGACCTTGCCTATTATTACCATGCCTACACTCACACGAAATATAATATATATCGGCAAACTATATGGGGAGTGTGTAATAGAAGGACGCACCAATATCTGGTATTATTGCAGATATATATCAGATCAAATTTATAATGGATATGTATATAGTGATTTTTGCGACGAAATGAATCCCTTGATGCCAAACACCGAAGAAGTCGTATATACTCTAAACCCAACATTCTCACAAAATCCAACCAACGAATCAAGCATAAATCCTAACAATAATTTAGTAGGTATTATTATAGGAATACTATCAATACCTGCATTAATATTCATTTTCATGATTATCAAGAGTAAACAAATACTTACTCGCGACTCTAATGGCAAAAAGGAAATAATAGACTATTACAATCTCACCGAGCGATAAGCCAGATGCTTAGTCTCTATAGCATCTCTCATATCAATTATCCAGTCCTCTTTTCTGATAAGCCTCTCCAACTTCTCACAATATTTTGAACCATTTAGCATATCAGCGAGATTCTCATACGCCCTCTCAATATGTCTAAAACAAGTACGTTCTTTCAATTCTAATACACCACAAATCTCAGCCAAGGATAAATTGTAATTCATCTTGAGATACAAAATTTTTTTATCCTTTTCTGGCAATCTATTTACCGCACTATCTACAATTAATTTAAAATTGATCAACTTATTCTTCCTGGTCATCAATTCTAACATATTATTGTATACATCTACCGCACTAAATTCATACGAGCATGGTCCGAAATAATACGCATGATTCTCCACAAACCTATCTATAGCCTCACATTTTTTATTTAATAACCTATATGCTTTCACAATACTCTCACTATCATAAATATCAATCATAATTTTCTCCCCTTTTGATAGTCAGTATATATTATAATTTGTCGAAAAGTCAAGCATAAATGCCATTTTTTACAAAATTGCGCAATATTTTGTTGCAATATTCGACAAAGGTTGACACTTTTATCGAACATTTGTTCTATTTTGAATAAATCATGGGCGGCTTCCGCTCACATTTTTAATCTTAAAACATGTTATCTCATACGATATATTTATTTTATATCATTCTGCAAAAACAAGTCAAGAAAAAAAAGACTTTATCCGTCTTTTTAATCTATGATTTTTGATATTGATACTTCGTATGCTGTTTTAGTGAATGTCTCGTCTCCTATTACTTTATTATATTCTCTACTTTGTATTCTGCCTAAAATTTTTAATGGCGACGCCACTGTTAATCTACTAACAAATTGAGCATTCGATCCCCACGCAATGCAAGGTACATAATCTGATTTATTATAACTGCGATTAACCGCCAATAGAACATCACAAATTTCCCTTGAAAAAGGTGTTATTCTGTATATCGATGGCTTACATATATAACCACATAGTTCTACAATATTTGAGTTAGCCTCATCATCCCACTCTACAATCTCCTTAGCAAATACCGCCAACAACAATCTTCGTTTATCTCCATCTATCTTATTATGACTGCGAAATTGTCCATGAATGCCAATCTTTTTACCTTGAGATATATCATGCATCTCCACCATTTTCTTAGATACGATTATTGGAATAATATCCACCTGACCGCTTAGTCTAGCCACACTTAGATCAAAGCTAAAGAAATCTTCATCCTTGACAGTGTGATTATATTCTGGAGCAGTACTTACTACTCCTTGCAAATACGCTTTATTGTTATCCATTTCTAGATTCATTCGTTTCTCCTTATATTTTTATTTGTTTTCCTTGATTATCGATTATATAATTTTCATAATATATTAACTCACCTATTGGTATCACTTTCATTTCTTTTGACTTAAAATATTCATTGACTAATTTAAGAGCTTCGACTATGTGGTCAGAATTGTTATGACACAGAATTATACTACCCTTACTAGAACGATCAATAATTCTTCCTGCAATTTCACTAGCCGACAACCCTTTCCAATCTAGACTATCAACGCTCCACTCTATACATGAGAGACCCAATTCTTCACATATCTCGATAAGCTGATTATTATAATATCCGTATGGCGGTCGAAATAATTTTGGTTTCACTCCTGTAATATCCTCGACTAATTTTATGTTAGCGATCAACTCTTGCCTAATTTCCGTCTTACTCAATTTAGTCATATCAGGGTGAGTATTTGAATGGATTCCTATCTCAAAGCCACGATTGTATATCGTTCTCACCATGTCAGGATATTTCTCTATCCAAAAGCCCACCAAGAAAAATGTAGCCTTGACATTATATTCGTCACACATATTCATGATATCTATCGTCTTATCAGCACCCCAAGCAGCGTCAAAAGAAATAGCGACTTCGTTATTCTCAGTTTCCACCGAATATATTGGCAATTTGCGATCCACTGTGAAATGCACAGTGCCCACTTCTAATCCATTAGCATTTAACACTATCGTTGATATGAATACCAACAAACTTGCCAACAATAATACAGTCGCCTTCTTTATAAAAACTATTTTCATTAGATATATCTACCTTCCTATTTTATCATATTAAATGAATTAATTAGACATAAAATATCCAATAAAATTGATGAATAATTACAAAAAAAAGAGTTTCGTACACATTTTTGTCGAAACTCTATATTTATATAATTTACTTTTTAATTAATTATTTATTAAATTCTTTAGAAATTTAATTTTAATCTATTTTATAGTATTTATTTCGAATTTTAATAAAAATTATTATTTTTAATTTTTATTAATTTTAGCACCACAAGATGGACAGGTTGAAATATTATTCTGTATAATGCTACCGCAGTATTCACATTTATTTATCTTTTCCACCTTTTCTATTGTTTTATGCATATCATTCTCACCTTTTGACGTATCTAATATCATAGAATCTTTTCTAAATTTGCTTGCTAAAATAATAACAGTTATCATAACTGCAATAGATAATAAAAACGCAAAAGCCGGATAAAATAAAAACTCAAACATATAAATATTATATTGCTTTGTTATTTAATTGTCAAATACTACAAACTCTTTTTTATATGCTCTAACGCATTTTTTTCTAGCCTACTAACTTGAGCCTGAGATATACCCACAGAATCACTGACTTCCATTTGAGTTTTTCCTATAAAGTATCTAAGATTCAATATCTCTCGCTCACGCTCATCTAATCGATCAATCGCATCTAATAGATCTGTATGATTTATCCATTTTTCTATAGAATGTTCTGTATCAGCAATATGTTCATCGAGTCGCATTTCTTCATCTCCATCAGTTTTAATCGAATCATCAAGCGATAAAGGCGTGGACATTGCATCAATGGCGTCATAGACCTCTCTAATGGTCAAATTCAAGTCAGTAGCCACTTCTTCTAATCTAACGTCATCATTTCTATCTGCTTGCAACCTTTCTCTACTCTTCAACACCAAATAAGCAGTATCCCTAATGCTTCTACTCACTCTAAGAGCCGACGAATCGCGAAGAAATCTTTTAATCTCTCCTATAATCATTGGGACAGCATACGTGGAAAACTGCACATTTAAGTTGATATCAAAATTATCAATGGCTTTCATTAACCCTACACAACCCACCTGAAAAACATCGTCCATATTTTCTTTGCACGATGCGAATCGTTGCGCTACCGACAAAACTAATCTCATATTACAATAGATATAATAATCTTTGGCACTTTGATCTCCTTGTTTTATCTTACATAGTAGATTATTAGACTCTTCACGACTAAGTTTTGGTAAAGTACTCGTATCTATACCACAAATATACACTCTTCTCGCCATAAACACCTCTAAATTATTGTGCCTATAGATGATGTTTTTATCCATAAAAAAACTAATTTCCGATAATTAGCCAATGTACGACAAATTATCAAAAATCTAATCATTTTTTTCATCTAAATTTATGTTTAAGCTTTGTTATAATGTGGACATGAACATATATATCGAAGATTTCTTGTTTCAAAATATTATAATCAATTTCTGTCTTCTTAGACTAGTGCACATTACTTCGAAATCTAAGACGTCATTTTTTCGGATATCAATTAGCACTGTAATAGGTTCTGCATTTAGTGTTATCGCAGGGATATTTCTTACAAACACGATAATAATGAATCTTCTAAAATTATTATGCGCTAGCATAATGATTATTATAGCATTCCAGCAGACTAAAAAATATCTACTTATAAATTTCATACTATTATTCTTCTATACATACGCCATAGGTGGTTTTATTACAATGCTATCCAGCCATCAACAATACACACCTTTCGGCATTATTACATACACCAACATCAATCCTTACATTATTTATTTTGTTGTTATCCTTCTTAGTTATATATTTGAATGGATTGCCCGCACTATAAAATTGAGACTAAAAACTAATTCGTTCATTTATGAGATCACTCTATACCACAAAGGTCGTAAACTATCACTGAACGCATATTTAGATACAGGCAATCTTCTTAATTTAGATGGCAAGCCTGTAGTAATTATTGACCTAGATGTGTATCTTAAATTATCTAACATTAGCTTAATTGATTATTACCTAATAGATAGCCCAAAAATCTCAACACACACCATAAATGGCACTAACCATCTAAAAATCTTCTCAATCGACGAAATTGTTATTAAGAAAAATAACAAAAAAATAAAATTTTCTAACCAATTAATTGCAATAAATAACACTAAAAAATTTAAAAATACCAATTATCAAGCATTATTATCACCTATGCTATTATAAAGGAGTATATATGAATATAATAAAAAAGATCAAACAATTCTTTTATAAATTATTCAACCCGCACTTTTTAGACGTGGAGTCTATTGTTAATTATGTCTTCACTGCAGAGAGTCTACCAGAGCCATTAAAAATTGATGACGAAATAGAACTAGTCCGCGCCTATACTGAAGCAGGTAACCTATCTGCAAAATCTAAGCTTATAGAACACAATCTTAGATTAGTAATGTTCATTTCTAAAAAGTTCGAGAACAACAAAGCCGACATGGAAGAACTTATATCTATTGGTTCATTAGGACTGATAAAGGCTGTAGAAAGCTACAAGTTAGATAAAAATACAAAATTCGCCACATACGCTAGTCGATGCATAGAGAATGAAATTCTAATGTATCTTAGAAAAATAAAAAAATCAATTAACGATATCAGCTTGGACGATGCCTTATCAAACGAAGAAGAAGAAAAAGGTCTTACTTTAGGCGAAATGATACCAGATGAAAATCCACCCTACTTAGAAGTAGAACTAAATGACGAGAAAAAGTTCCTAATTAACGCTATCTCCCAATTAAATGATCGTGAACAAATAATAATGAATATGAGATACGGACTTAATGGTCAAGATGAATTAACTCAAAAAGAAGTAGCCGACCTAATGAATATTTCTCAAAGCTATATCTCTCGCCTAGAGAAAAAAATACTTCATAAACTCAAAATTGAAATGAATAAAATCTCATAACATTTGGAACGATCAACATCTGATTTACTATAAAAAAACACAGCTTACGCTGTGTCTTCTCTATAAGTGTAACTGTTCTTCTCCCTTCAATACGCTCAAATCAGCATCTGAAAGTTCTACAAAAGATGAAATTCTAGGACGCATCTGACCCTGTCTAAATGTGGTAGGCATCAATTTAAAGCTTCGTCCATCATAAGCAAGATCATAATTATATTCCACTATAGATCCTTCTTCTTTTGTTTTGATATAAGCAAATTTAATTTCATCTTCATCACGCATTAAATCTCTAATCTCTATTTCATCTACTGCACATACACATATATGAATATTTTCAGTCCTTATTTCTATTCCTTGTATCTCTTTATTATACTTAATAGAATATTTAACAGTCTTGACTTTCTTCGCCTTATTTTTATCCAATTCAGAAATTTTATCCATCAAATCAACCTTGCAAGACTCGGCAGCTTCTAAGAATAACTTATGAAAATTCTTATCTTTTTGATCTAATAATTCTACAATATTTACTATCATTTTAATATTTCCTTTTGTTTTGAGTGTAATTATATGATAGCATTAATATTCCTTTTTGTCAATATATATGTGATTATTTAATTTAAAATTATATTCTATTTCTAAGATAAAAAAATCTCAGCACCAATACTGAGACTATTTTTATTAAAACGATTCAACATTACTTTCTTGTACTAAATCTTCGGACAAATCTTCGTCTCTTTTGTAAGTATTTTCTATACGCGTTTCAGAAGTTTGTAATGATTCTTTATTTTTGTTTAAGTTTTCTAAACTATTATCGAATAATAAATTATTATATTGTATTAAAAGATCTCTTTCCTCTGCTTTATATTTATTTCTTAATTTAATATCTTGCATTGCACACAAAGTAACCATTCCTGCAGAAACCATAAGAGATCCTGCCATCATCAAAATAAAACCAATAGTACTAAATTTTAATAATGCACTAAGCAATATACTACCTATAACGCCACCAACAGCAAGAAAAGTCAATGGAATAGTCAGTATCACACTGAGGTACCCTCGTATTCTATCTTTTTTACGAACAGCATACAAGTTTTGTTTAATCTCTTTCAACTCTTTAGATTTTTTCTCATCATTTTTAATATCTATCAAAGTTTTAGTACGACGACTTTGTTTATTTGCTTCAAGCTGATTATTAATCTTAACTATTTGCTCTTGAATATCTTGTTCTTCTTGTTGTGTTAATTCTTGATTTTTTAATCTTTCTAATAACTTACTAAGCATATGTATCTCCTATTTAAAATGTCTCTATATTACTCTCTTCAATGAGCTCTGTAGGCAATTCTTCATGACGATCAGTATTATTGTTTAATTTTGAAGATATTGCATCACATCTATCTATTACATTGTTTAGTCTATGATTAGACTCAAAGTAAACCTCATCTAATAATGACATTTTTTCTCTATCCAATTTTTTTATTTGATCTTCAATTTTCCATATTTTTTTTGACATAGATTTTGACACAGGATACAACAATCCTAATCCTATAACAACTGGTGAAATCGAGATTAATAATCTTAATACAAAGGATATGGTGAGTCCTAAAGATAAACTTGAAAGTGCAACACATGATCCAGCCATCAGTAATCCATACATTAATGCTACTAAGCCATATTTAGCATTTGCCTTATCTATTTGTTTTCTCTTAGATAATATTCGATTATCCAGCTCATTATATTTATTCATTCTCTTTTCGTCTGCCTGCAATATAGCTAACTTATTATTTAAAACCTTACGTTCTTCTCTATTATCTTCTATTATAGCTTTTGCTTTATTTATTTCTTGATATAACTTATTTTCTTCTTGTTTTGATAATTTTTGTTCTTGTAGTTTTTTAATTAGCTCTTCAATCATATTATCTCCTATGCTGACATTATATCACAAATGCATCATTTGTCAAGAAAAGAAACCAATTAACTTTGCTTAAATAACAAATATAATCATTTAGTAATCAATAAAAAATTATCAACAGAGTAATTATAAAAACAAAAAAGAAGCAGTGGGTTAAACTGCTTCTTTTTAATATCTATATCTTAATTCTCAGGTACAAGTTCTTTAAGGGTTTTATTTTATTTAAG
>JAZOUZ010000017.1:0-3531 GCA_045658505.1 Candidatus Onthoplasma sp.
TACACCACCATTTATCTCAGTAGCTACCGGATCTCGCTGTTTTAATGCTGGTTTTGCTAATTTTTCACTACGAGCAAACTTAACTTCTTCGGATAATGAACTATCAGAGAATATGCTATATGGATCTGCCACTGCCTGAATCTTGATCACCAATGCTTTATTTTGCGCATGAATACTTAGTTCATTAGTCAAGTCTATCATAGTAGATGCGAATAATTTATTAATCTTTACGAATTCTCCATCTGTAGCACCTTTAATATACACATGGTATCCAATCGCACCGTCTACACCCGTAAAGGTCAATAGATATTTATTAACACTAACAAATCCTTGATTAGTATTTACGATTGGAGTAGACAATGATTGTACTCTATGTAGAGAGATCTCATTCGTACTAGATTTATATCCACTTTTTAGAGCGATTACTTTTACCTTCGCAGATTCTGATGAAACGTATCTAGATATATCCAGACTAGTATTGTCTGTCGAAATTACATTATTACCGCATTGCACTAAATATTTAGCACCATCTACATTGTTCCAACTAATTATATTGTTTTGTAGCACTGGATCTAGGTCTTCTATTACATTAATTATCTGTGTGTTGTCTTTGAATTGAGATAAATCAGATGATACATTGCTACCCGCTCCTAAGGCTTGCACTCCGATAGAAGTGAAATCTCTCTCTACCATCATACTAGTATTTGATTTATCTAAGATGATTTCGTCTAGTCCGCTCTCGCTCATAATGTATACTTTATATCCACTGACAATATCTGATTCATCAGTCGACCAACTAAAAATATACATTCCGGTCTTGCTATTGAACGTTAAGTTTACATTCGGAGTATCCAATTTATGAGTATTCTCATATATGTACTCTCTAGACATATCAGACTCAAGATAAAATATCTCTTCGCCATTAGCACTCAAATATTTTGCTTGAGCAGAGAATACATACTGCTTTAATTCATTCAAATTCAAACTAGTGTCATCAAACTTCACATCTTGGAAGAATTTATTCAAATTAATATCTAATAAGTTCCCTGATTGTATTACACCTTCCACCGTGTTATTCAATTCTATTTCTCTATAATATTTACCGCAAGATAATTCCATAGCATTTGCATACGGATCTACTACCATTGCCATATGTAATTCATTACCTACTTTCGATATTGAAGTAATAATCGGAGCATCTAATTTAATCTTATGCTGATAGGTAGTCTTCGATGTATATCCGCTAGTAGCATATGCACTATTGATACTAGAAACCGCTGAAATATAGAAATTATAATTACCGGCACTAGATAGAAGTGAAGCAAAATCAAATCTATTTCTATTGAATTGATACTCAGTAATATTTGCCTTAGATATACTATGTGAATCATCTCCTGTGAGAATGTTACCTTCTTTGTCGTATAATTGCTTATTGTCCGGTGTAACGATCTTCACCAAATAATAACTTGCATTTTCTACTGCGTCCCAAGTCAATACTGTAGAATTAATCGCCACATTAGTTGGCTTATTGATAACTCCTGTATGAAGATATGGATATTCTGCAGTATATGAACTATCGCTTTTCCCTTCAGCTATCGCTTTTACTTGAATAGTATAACTTTCTCCTACTTGGAAAAATTTATTAGCATCATAATTTATTTTATTATCAATTATCTCAACGTAAGGATTGTGTTTATAATCCAAAACGAGTGGCTCGTCATTAATTAATAATGTGTAATAATCAGCGTCTAAAACATGTTCGAATATAATTATGCCATTGTTAGTTGTTAAAGAACTAGGCATAGATACACTATCCTTATTTGAATTTTCACAACCCAATATAGTAAAAGGCAATGCCAAACATAATAACAAAAATAATGTTTTTAATTTTTTCATAATTCCCCTGATTTTCAATTATTATACCCAATATTTCTACATAAATCAAATAAATTCGCTAAAAATTAATATTTATATTAATTTCCATTATTCATAATTTCCGAATTATTTAATATTGTAAATTAGGAGAGAATAATTATGTATTGTAACGATCTTTATTCACTATCGGTATTATCCTTATACGAAGGAGAATTATTAGGTGTAGTGGACAAACTCTATTTTGATAAAAAACTAAAAAAATTGATAGAATTAGAACTAATCGGAGAAGACGATATCCGATTGATTTTACCCACCAAAAATATATATAGAATAGGCAAAAATGCCATCACTGTTAAAAATAATCAAGCCGTCAATCTAAAAGTAACAGCTAATGAAAATGCCAGCTGTCCAATAGGTTCTAAGGCATATTCTATTAATGGCGAATATCTTGGATCTATTAAAGAAATAAGTCTAAATGAAAAGTATATTACAGAAAAACTATCTTTAGATAATAATAACACTCTCGACATCTCTACTCTTGCATCCTTTGGTAAAAATACAATCATCTTTAACGACGCCAATAATACTATTGATGTAAAAAAATTCACACCAAACAAAACCCCAAAAATATATAAAACAATTACCACTCAAAATGCAGAAATTCTTCCTATAGACGCGACTAATGAGAACAAAAATATCGTACCCGTCGATACACAAATTCAACAAAATAAGAATCCTGATTTCCTACTTGGAAGAATATGTTCAAAAGACATATATAACTTCAATAACGAATTATTAATCAAAGCTAATAGTATTGTCAATAAGAAAAATCTGAAAGAGATCAAACGCTTTGGCAAATTACGTGAATTAATGTTGTATATAAAATAGTATCAACACTAAAAAATCTCGATCGTCTCGAGATTTTTTTTCTCTTGACATATATGTAGAAATATCATATAATAATCCTGTGTTCCCTTAGTTAAATGGATATAATAGCCCCCTCCTAAGGGGCAGTTGTGAGTTCGATCCCCGCAGGGAGCACCAACAAAAAACCGAATTATCATAAAATAATTCGTTTTTTTATAATAGAAAAATTATATTTATATCATTAACGCAAATGTGACTCAATATATAGCTATTTACGCCTCTATATTCATTGATTCTTCTTTAATAATTTGTTGGATTATTCTACCCTTCATCGCCAACACCGCGCCAATTATCGATAACACTGCAGGAATATACGTTAATATTAATAAGAAAATAGACTCTGTGCTAGATGTCAATATGATCAAAATTGTATTTATTATTGGGAAGAATATTAATAATGCACTAGCAATAATCATTAATACCCCACCTACTCTAGACTTAGAAAAACAAAAAGCACTACCAAGTATAGACAATATTGCTCCAGCATAGATTAAATATGTAGAAACTGCGTGCACATTTTCTAATACTTCGCTTACTTTGTCAGATAAACCTGCAACTAAGCCGAATATCAAAATTGCAACAGCTCCAAATATTAATACGCTAATACCTGACAATAATCCTAATACGAAAGCTGGTATACTTTTTCTTTTCATACTGACCTCTCTTTTGATTAGAATAGCAAAAAAATAAAATTAATGCAAATTAAATCAATAAATTTTATAAAAAAAG
>JAZOUZ010000018.1:0-9150 GCA_045658505.1 Candidatus Onthoplasma sp.
TATGATATAATATCTGTAGAGGTGAGTAATGAGTAATATTCAAGAATTAATACCATTTAATAATGCATGTGATGAATTTATTGCAGGTAAATATATCTTAGTAGATATCAAGATTGGATCTATCCTTAATATTATCAATAGTGACGAAAAAATAAAATCTATTATCTCTGACACTTTATCTAATTATGACTTTACTGCAAGATTAAAAGAGTTTATCGTCGACACAGACAAAGGCTATCGCCTATCAATGCCTTCTAATGATGAAGAGATTACCGCTTTTGTTTATTGTCTACTCTCTAATTTTAAAAATAATGAGATTGACTTTTACCAATTCTTATCTAAATTTTATAACAAAGAAGATGAGATCAACAATAAGGATTTTAACAACTTCGCATCAATGATCATGATTCCTTTCAAGAACGCAATCAACTCACTCTACTCTAGACGACATGTTTTAATCAATTCGGACGATTACCAAGATAATTATTATAATAAAATAAAGACTACCGTTCGCTTGATAGTAGATAATATTGATAATTTTAAATTGAAACTAAATGAGAAAGAAGAATTTTCTATGCTGCTAAATTCTCTATACCTTGCTAGCGAGAAAAACGATAAAAAGCTTGTATTCTCTCTTATGATAGGTTTGGATTACTTCACTAAGTGTAATAAAAAAGCACGCACGGCTTACCTTTCTCTTGAAGAATGTTTTGAATAATATAATTATTAAAATTGCAACTAATCATGAAATTTTGAAATTTTACAAAGTTTTTAGTGAAAATATGTTGCAATTTTATTTTTTATCATATATAATAATAGAGTTTACAAATCAGTAAACTAATAGGGTCCCCACAAAGCACATGCTTTGAAGGGGAAAAGAAGCGACCGACTATCAGTCTTATGATTGTGAGTATACGAACAATCTAGCAAAAAGTCGAGGCGCGACGTGTGGCACCATCGCCAAGTGGTAAGGCTCGGGTCTGCAAAACCCTCATCACCAGTTCGAATCTGGTTGGTGCCTCCAATCTTATTCTTCTTATGATTGTATCTATGTAATACAATCATAGGACAAGTTTAAGTATATCTAAATATGCCGGTGTGGCGAAATGGCAGACGCAAAGGACTTAAAATCCTTCGGGCAGAAATGCCCGTGTCGGTTCGACCCCGACCACCGGCACCACTACTAAACTAAATCGAACCCGATTTAGTTTTTTTGTTATTTTATCGAAAACTTCCAAAATTCCCATGATCTTCCATTCGTTTTTTCATTTTGTTTAGAACAACATCTAAACATTCTTCGCTCTCAAATCCCAATTCATCAGCTAGAGAAAGGAGTGAATATAAAACATCTCCATACTCTTCCTTGAAATCATCACTTAAAATAAATTCTTCAGCGCCATAATTTGAGTTCTTTAGATATTCCTTACATAATTCACCCAACTCGCTTTGAACGTCCATAATCCTAGCAAATGGCGGCATCGGCTCAAAAGTTTTAATTGTATTAAATTCTTTAACTTTTTTTTGCATAATTCCTCCCGTTTTATTTTATATTAACATAAGACAAAACCTAGGTCAACAAATATTCGCATTATCTCATTAGTTTACCCACCATATAATATCAATAAACTACTTTATAAAATTACCTAAAATAATTATAAAAATATTTTGAAAAAGTTTTGAAAAATCGTTGACATATTTTTTTAGATATGTTATATTATAAATGTTGCAATCATGTATGGGAGTTTAGCTCAGTTGGTAGAGTACCTGCCTTACAAGCAGAGGGTCATAGGTTCGAGTCCTATAACTCCCACCATCTTGATTGCATTTTGTCTCTATATGGGACGAATCACACACTTAGTGTTGTGACGTGCGGGAGTGGCTCAGTGGTAGAGCGTTGCCTTGCCAAGGCAAATGTCGCGAGTTCGAATCTCGTCTTCCGCTCCAGATGACCACATTTTGTGGTCTTTTTTATTTTTCAAAAAAAACAGCGCCAGTGCGCTGTTTTTCTATGCGAATGGTACAGTATATTCGACTCTTATTCTAGCCTCAACATTCTTTCCTTCTGGTGCGTGGATAATTGTTATTATCAACTCTTCTCCTGGTTGGAATACTGTATCAGTTACTGTATTTGTTGGAGGTGTGAATGTATCCTTGGCTGAATTGACATCTTTAGTAAATGTTCTAGGATAACTTTGACCTGTATACTTTCTATAAATAGTATACATCGCCGTTTCATCATAATGCGAAACTTTAATATTTAGTGTACCATTTTGTACGCTTATCTTCTCAGGTTTAGGAGGCATATATGCTTCAAAGGTAAAATTCTTTGAATTAGAATACGTATATTTAGCATATGAATGAGCAGTTTTGAGACCTTTAGTCCCCTCAGCTTTGACAGTAATCGTATCCGACTGTAAAAGATTTAGAGTATATTTATTACCAGTTAATTTTACTTCTTGTCCATTAAAATAGTAATACTGTCCAGATGTCACCTTAAAGTCCACAGTAGCTGGAGTACTACCCTCAGCCACCAATTCATATTCTCCTAAATAATTTTTTACGTATAGATATTCTCCTTGCTGTAAATTCTCAAATGTTCCATCTAATTTAGCCTTATCAAGAATACTTAAAGAATGATAATAAGGCAAATTCATCACCATCATTTCATCAAAGACTTCGTTCTCTATGTTATTTGTGAATTCAATAACATATGACCCAATAGGCAATCTATCGAAATCCATAGTACCATCGGACATCATTACGCGGTTACCAATATAGGTTCCCGTAGTAGTTTTAGCAGTAATCCAAGGATCAATGCTAAATTCTTTGTTCATATTGAATGAATATTGATTTGAAGATTTCACGCCTACACCATACACCAATCCTTCAAATGTGAACTCAGTTACTATTGGAGCCATGACTAATTGCGCGTCATTCTTTTGTGCAGACAATTCTTCTTGATCATAATTAGTTGTAACAGCGAATTTGTAGTTGGCGAAGTTTTTGTCTACATATTTTTCTTGTTGTACGAATTTTAACATCTCGTCATAAACTGGTAATTCGCAATCAAGAACCTCCTCTCCTCTCATTATTTCTACATAATCAGTAGAATCCATTTCCATGGCAGAAAGTACATAATCATAACTAGAATTAGTCAAGAAATGACTCCACGAAATAGTACCATCTTCGTTACTGATAGCAAAATCAGTCAATGTTGGCGCGCTAATGGTAACTGACTTCACATTGGAATTAATGTGGTCGTCCATACCGATCACGGTAATATCTGCGGAAATCTCGTCTATGTCTAATTCTTCTAGATATGGTCTAATATCTAATTCTTCTTTATCTTCAACCGTAATAGTTTCTTCAAATCCGTCCGCATAAAGTTTAACAGATATTGAGTCAATATAATCCTTGTGAGACAACTCTCCAGCATACATTTCGAGTTTGATCGTATCAGTTCCTGTCGGATAGGATAATGACTCATGGAATTTATAAAATTCTATTTCTTTCTTCTTATTACCATCTAATATAATTGTACCGTTGGAATATCGATCTTCGTTTGCTTTTGGAATAACTCTCGCGACATAAGTACCTGCATTAAATGAAAACTCAGTTAAATCTAATTCTCCTTCTTCGACTATTTTACTAGCCACTATAGACGAATATCCATAATTATTCTTCCTATATATCTCTACACTATAATTCTTAAATGGCAAGTCAGTACCACTATCCCAAGTCAATGCGCTATTTGCAATAGTTACTTCTGGCGATGGTAAATTCTTGATAATATATTCATCATACCCCGGAGACAATTCAATAAACGAATGTCTAGGTTCATCTTGTTTGAATTTCATCTTAAGAGTTAGTGATTCCGTATTATATGAAGTTGACATATATTCTGGCAATTCTATGTCGATCTTAGAGCAATCAATCGCTCCGCTATCATATACACTACCATCAGAGTTGATTATGATGTACTCTATATCCTTACGATAATACTGATCTTTCTCAAACTCCAGTACCCATCGATTAGATTTATTTAGTTTGGCATCAACATATTTGGTATTATGTAATAATTCTACAGTACAATCACCTTTAAAGTCTAGTAGCATAGAATCCGTATCGTATACAGGTTCTAAGTAAATATAATAAGACTTCGCTATTGTAGGCGTAAATTCATATGTAAATCCTTCTTGAAGATCTTCATATTTAATCCTACTAAACGCATGATTACTCTCATACAAATTATAATACAAAGCATTCTCGTCTATATTTGTGAATTTAATGTCAACAGTCGTACCACCCTTATGTATCACTTCTAGATCAGGTGTTTTACCCATAAACATAGAGACTGAAGTAGATAGAAAATAATAGCTAGATTGCTCTTTTGTTGGTTTGATCTCAATAAGGGTATCCCCATATACTTCTTTGAGCCAGCCCTGCGATAAAGAAATATCTTCTGTAGTCTTTATTAGTTCTCCATCTTGATAAATTTCATATTGAACGCTATCTTGATCCGTTGTTCCACCTTCGGTTGGTTGGTATTTCCAAAAAAGCGAATTACGTTTGAACTCAACATCATATATAGTACCACCCAAAGTAGGCTTATGACTAACAGCTGGTGCTAGCGCCATAAATGGATCATCTATGCCACCGCTAACAGAGAAAGAGAAATTATCATGTTTAGGTATGTATGGATAGTTTGGCGTTTCATCATGACTAAATACTAAAGTCTTTTGAATGGTTTCTTCTCCATCTATAATGGTCAATTCACATGTTACATCTAACTCAGAATGAAAAGTATAATTGTCGTAGCTGGCCCAATAAATAGTATTGTTATAGTAATGAAGATTATATATCCTTTGTTTTCCTATAAATCTACTCACTTCATCATCTTGATAATATATTAGTCCTGGTTCTATATCGTCAAGATATATTGGAGTTATTCTGACCTGAAATGCCCTGTAACCACGATTCTCAAAAACTTGATTAATATCAAATATTCCATCTGTATTTTGAGGATATGGATTTAGCGAATATGAACCCTGTTCTTGTACATATATCTTATAATACTCTACAATCTCATTAGTCTGCCAAATCAACTGATTAGTTTCTTTATTCAATACGGGATCAATAACCGCATTCGTAAATTCAACCGCCTTTGGAGTTGATGTCTTAGTACCATCAATACTCTCTACATATGCAGTAATTGAAAAAGTCGGTTCAGTACAACGCCTCATTTCAGAAATCGGATTGAAAAATGTTGTTTCTCTATCTTCCGTAGTATCTGATGATAAGAGCAAGCACTTAGTAAACTCAATAACCTCATCACCTATTGTAAGATCTACATTCATATATACATTTTCCGCATTAGGCTCATAATCTACACAAATGAAAGTCCCATCGTAATAAATATCCAACACTTCAACAATGTAATCTTGTTTCGGTTTATCTTTTGGGTCATCTTTAGGATCATCTCCAGGTTTCATAATAAACATGCACGAACACAGTAAAACCGAAAATCCAGCAAGAAGAACTACAAATAACAATTTAGTAAGTTTGGTTTTTATACTGCTCAACATATCCCCCTCCAAATTTATTATATACATCATTATATCACAAATAATATACATTTCAAATGAATTTGGAGTATATAAAAAATAAATATCTTCAGAATTATGTCATTAATGCATATAAGAGATATTAAATTCTTAACAAAAAAAGTCAGCATAATGCTGACTTTTTCTTACGAGCATGACTTAGTGGTCTTCGCTTTGGTAGATGACGATTTAGCACTAGTCGCTTTAGTACTTGACTTAGATTTTGAACTAGTACATTTACCACCACATGACTTAGTACTTCTAGACCCGCTAGTCATATCGCTAGACTTAGTACTACTTACACTCTTAGTAGACTGACACTTACCACAAGATGAAACAGCTTTATCTTCTGCCTTTTTAATCATTTTACTCTCTGCACTTGAAGATGATTTTTCTTTTTTTCTACCGAACATATATACTCCTTTTATGTAGATTTCTACAACCTTATTATGTGTAATTTTCGACAAATAATTCATAAATAAAAAAGAAAAAAGTACTCAACATGTTGGGTACTTTTGTAATTTTATACACCATATATTACTCTACAGAAATAATATAGTAATAAACCGGTTGTCCGCCAAATACTACAGAAACATCTACATGAGGGAACTTTTCTTCAGCCTTTGATTGCATCAATTCAGCATCTTCTTCTGTTACTCCTTCTCCATAGAAAAGTGTGACATTGCTTGATTCACTGCTTACAATTTTATCTAGAAGATCAAGCGTAGTATCCACCACATTCTTACCTGCTGTAAGCACTGAATGCTCATCTAGACCCATAATATCACCTACCTGTACATCAATACCATCTACATTGGTAGTACGCACAGCATAAGTAATGGAGCCGGTTCTTACTGTTGAGATTACTTCTTGCATGTTTTCTTTATTTTCTTCAATAGTGCTATTAGCATCGAATGCTAGTACTGCAGAGATTCCTTCTGGAATACTTCTAGTAGGGATCACTATTAAATTTTTATCTGTAATATCATTAGCCTGTTGTGCAGACATGATGATATTCTTATTGTTTGGGAATACGAATATATTCTTAGCATTAACCTTATCTGCAGCAGTAGCAATGTCATTAGCGCTTGGGTTCATTGTTTGACCACCGCTAATAATATAGTCCACATCGATATCCTTGAATACGTTATTCAATCCATCGCCTGCAGCAACGGCTATCATACCATACTCTTTCTTAGGTTCTTTCTCTTGAGCTTTTCGTAATTGTCTATTTTGCTCTAGCATATTCTCAATCTTTACACCATTAAGTTCACCAAGCTGCAATGCATAACCCAATGCCCTATTAGGTTCGTTAGTATGCACGTGTACTTTGATCAACTGAAGATCTCCGATACATAATACACAATCGCCTATCTCCATCAATCTAGATCTTAGAGCATTAATATCTGCATCTGTAGTCTTCTCATATATATTAATGATGAAGAACTCTGTACAATAACCAAATTTAATCTCTGCTAGAGATTCATAATTAACGTGCAATTCTTCGCTGGTAACATCTTTCTCTACATTATCTATAAATTCTACAGCCATTTCGCCTGTTAGTGCCTTGTAGAAACCACTCATGATAAACATCAATCCTCTACCACCGGCATCTACTACTCCTGCCTTCTTTAGCACAGGAAGCATATCTGGAGTCTTTTGAAGAGTAGCTTCACCATGAGCTAAGACATCGCTCAAAAATTCTTCTAATGAATTTTTATTAGCTGACTTAGTCTTATCAGCCATAGCTTTAATAACGGTCAAAATAGTACCTTCCTTAGGGACGGTTACCGCTTTATATGCCATCTCTGCACCATTCTGGATAGCCTTAGCAAAATCTTTTACTCCGATATCACTCTGGCATGCCATCAATACTGAACAAATACCTTTGATAATCTGAGAAGTAATAACACCGCTATTACCTCTAGCACCTTTAAGTGCACCACGATTGAACGCCACACAAATGGATTCAATAGTGTTAGATTCACAGTTAGCCATCTCAGTAACTGCGCTCTTGAGTGTCAAACTCATATTTGTACCGGTATCGCCATCTGGCACCGGGAATACATTCAAAGCATCTATATTTTTCTTGTTCTCATCTACTAGAGAGCAAGCGTTAGCAAACATCTTTCTTAACGTTGCACCGTTAATTGTCTTCATAATATTAAATCTCTCCTATACTATATCCTAACGTCTACGATATGCACTATCACATTCTTCACGATCATACCTGCGAATTTCTCTACAGAATACTTCACGCTCTGACGTATAGACTCACTCACCGCAGATGCAGAAACACCGCAATGACGCATCACAACATAGACATCAATATTCATCATATCGTTACCGAGCGTAGTTACTACTACACCCTTGTGAGCTGTAGTAAGCGTATTGCCCTTGAAAAAGCTACGCTGAGAAACTAACCCCACTACTCCTACACACTCTAAAACAGAAACAGCAGCAACCTTGCTAATAGCACGTTTGCTGATGCCAATCTTACCGAATGAATTGAAAGTAGTTAATTTCATTACACGCTCCACATGTATTATATAATATTATTATAAATTAATCAAACATTTTTAAGCAATTTTCTAAAAATGCTTGCAATTTTATTTCCTATATGCTATTATATACTCGTTTTGAAATATAAATTCGTAATGGAGGTCATGAAATGAAAGTTTGTGAAGTTTGCGGTAAAGGCCGTACATCTGGAAATAATGTTAGCCATAGTATGCGTCATACTAAGAGAACTTTTGATGCCAATATCCAAAAAGTTGACGTGGAGATCAATGGCAAGAAAGGTAAGAAAAATATCTGTGCTAACTGCCTAAAGACTATGAAGAAAGAGAGCAAGTAATTCGTTACTTGTTTTTTTATTGTGTCCAACAACAAAACACATTTTCGTAAGAAAATTGTATCATATACCAAAAAAACCGGATCAAGATGATCCGTTTTTTACCTACAATAATAATCGTTGTCTATGTACTGAGAAAAAGGTAATTCTTCTCTCGCTTTATACTCGTATATGTCTTTGAATTGGCTATAAAAGTCATCTTCAAATTCCACAAATTCATCAATATACTCTGGAATGAGTTCATTGAGATTCATCAAGTCCATTAATCCCAACAATAAACGTAAGTCTCTCTAGTAAGGTTTGGCTGTTGTATTTCTTTGAGTTGTTTTTTTATCTTTAGTCTAGAAACAATCCTTTGACGCCCTTATACTCTTTTGTTTTCAAATTTAAAATAGTTTTATCGTAAGTCTGCCATTCTTCTAATTTAGCACATACATCTTTTCTAGTGACTTTACCTTTGAAATTTATCGGAATAATTAGATAATTTAGACTCTCTAAATTATTATGAAAATTAAGACGAGCGGTTTTATCTATTTCTTTATTATACTCTTCCCTATTTCTCACATTTCCCTCCATGTCTCTATACTATACCACAGAGTGTTAGAATTGTCAATACTCACATATTTCTCGAACATATCATAATATATACTATGAAAATTTTTTGTTGGAAAGCACCTAAGATTTTAGGCAGTA
>JAZOUZ010000019.1:0-17017 GCA_045658505.1 Candidatus Onthoplasma sp.
AAATATTTTAGAATCAATATTATTAGATATATCCCAAGAATCAATTATAATCGCTACAGAAAAATCTGAAAACGAGACTTATAAAAATTTGAATTTTGAAGTCGTTAGATTGTACAAAAAAGACGATGCCGAATAGCATCGTCTTTTTCTAATCTTTATCTTGGACTTTTGTCAAGAATAAGAGTTTGTTTTCTTTAGTATCTACTATGACATTGTCGCCTTTTACTATTTCACCTTTTAGCATTCTATCTGCTAATTCATCTTCAATCTTAGATGTAATCAATCTTCTTAGCGGTCTAGCACCGAAATCATCATTAGTACCATTCTTCACTAAATAATTTAATGTCGCAGTTGTGAACTTCAACTCTATTCCACTCTGGCGAAGATTCTTGTTTAGATCCGCCAGCATTTTCTTAGCAATTTCTTTTAATACCGGTGCAGATAATTTATTGAATACAATAATGTTGTCAATACGGTTGATAAGTTCCGGCTTGAAATGTTTCTTTAGTTCATCTAGTGCAATCATCGATTTATCGTCTTTTTCTTTGCTGTCATTAAACCCGAGCTCAACATTGGTTTTATTCAACTTATCACTACCAATATTAGAGGTCAATATGATAATAGTATTCTTAAAGCTCACCACTCTACCATGACTATCTGTTAATCTTCCATCATCTAGGACTTGTAGTAAAATATTAAATACTTCAGGGTGTGCCTTTTCTATCTCATCAAATAATACTACACTATATGGTTTTCTTCTTACTTGCTCAGTTAAGTATCCTCCATCGTCGAATCCCACATAACCCGGAGGACTACCAATAAGTTTTGACACACTATGTGCTTCCATGAATTCACTCATATCTAGTCTAATAATTTTATTCTCATCATCAAATAGCGCTTCGGCAAGGGCTTTGCTAAGTTCGGTCTTACCTACACCTGTTGGTCCCAAGAATAAGAAACTACCAACAGGCCTACGAGGATCTCGTATACCAATCCTACTACGACGAATTGCTTTTGATACTTTTTCTACTGCTTCGTCTTGACCTTTCACTCGCTCTATCAAGGTTTTTTCGATGTTTAGAAGTTTTTCAGCTTCACCTTCTGTTAGTTTTGTGAGCGGAATATTCGTCCATTTGCTGATCACTTCTGCCACATCATGTTCATCGATGGTTACAATAGGATTTTCATTGGTCGGCATTGATTTTTGTCTAGAGATTTCATCTTTGATCGCCGATATCTTGTCTCTTAGTTTACCTGCTTTTTCGAAATCTTCTTGATTAACAGCATCTTCTTTTTCCGCTTCTAATTTTTGTAGATCGTCTTTTAGTTTTTTGACCTCTGTACTATCATAGTTTGTCTTTACCTTCGCTCTACTAGATGCTTCATCTATTAGATCGATCGCCTTATCTGGAAGACTTCTGTCTTGAATATATCTATCAGATAGTGTCGCCGCAGCTTTTATTGCTTCATCACTAATTTTCACATTATGGAATGCCTCATAACTGTCTCTAAGCCCTTGAAGAATCTCTATTGTCTGATCTACAGTAGGTTGATCTACTGTAATAGGCTGAAATCTTCGCTCTAGTGCCTTATCTTTCTCTATATATTTCCTATATTCATCAGTAGTGGTCGCACCGATAGTCTGCATCTCTCCTCGAGAAAGGTATGGTTTCAACATATCTGCAGGATTAGCCTCTCCCTTCTCACTACCTACCTGAGCGAGAGTATGAATCTCGTCAATAAATGTAATTATTCTCTTGTTAGTACTGATTAGTTCTATCGCATTTTTTAATTTTTCTTCCATGCTACCGCGATATTTGGTACCCGCCATTAGTCCACCAATATCTAGGCTATATATAATCTTATCTTTCAAAAAACCTGGAACATCGCCCGATACTATTCTACGAGCCAAGCCTTCTACTACTGCAGTTTTACCAACGCCCGCTTCACCGATTAGTACAGGATTATTCTTAGTCTTTCGGCACAAAATCTCAATCATGCGCTCAATCTCATCATCTCTACCGATGATTGGATCAATCTTTCCTAACCTTGCTCTAAGGGTAAGATCGCTACCCATATCTAATAAATCTTGATGTAATTCACTCACCGGAGTATCTCCTTGCGAAGTCTGTTTTGGCTTTGACTCTTTCTTTGATAGATTACCCACTTGTTCAAATTCGTCAGAATCAAAACTTGAATTACTCTTCACAGCAGTAATGTTAGATATTGCTTTGTTTCGCATATCGAAGATATTTAATTTCAAAACGCTAGCCAAAATATTGATAGCGAAACTATCCTCTTGGCTAAGTAGAGCCACTAGCATATGCTCTGTAGATATATATTGACTATGTGTTCTCTTGGCAATACTTCCCGCTATCATTAGCAATTCTTTTACTCTTGGCGTGATCTCTACCATATTTGATGACAATCCATCACTACCGACTTTCTCAATAATATCTTTTACCACATCGCTGGTAACCCTGTAAGCATTTAAGAGTTTTTTACTCTTGCTTTCTACTTTGGTCATCGCGTAAAGTATATGTTCAGTCCCTACCTGGTTGGTATAATTAGCAGCGAATTGAGATGCTACCTGCATGCATTTATTGGCTAGATCTGTTAGGTTATACATATTATTCTCCTTTTAATATCTCTCTCGCTGTATTTGCTAGAGAAATAAGTTCGCTCTTAGATGTAAATTCATCTGTTTTGTCTAATATCAAACGTTCTAATTTTGATAATTTCTTAGCATCAATCTCAATTAATTCAAGATTCATGCCCATTCTAATATTCATAATAATATTATCCAATTCTTCATAAGTCATAAGGTGTGCAGACTCTAGTATCGCAAGACTTCTTCTAGATTTATCTATTATCTCATCATGATTGGAGACATCTAACATCTTAGCACTCTCTATCTCTAGGTCGTTAAGTTTAGATACCACCTTAGTAAATTCATCAAATATCTCTTGCTCACTGAATCCTAAATTGCACGAAGTAGACAATGTATAAACATTTTCTCTATCTGTTGACTTTAGATTATATCCCAATTTTCTCATATTTTGCTTCACTTGGTCAATCTTATTGATTGTCCTGATCGCATTTAGACAAATATCACACTCTATCTCCACTCCTGCGCCTATCTTAGAAATATCACTCATGAGATAGCCATACTCATCGCTAAATGACATTAATATCTTATTAGACAATTTATTCATCATATCTCTGGCGCGATCGAAAGTAGCCTTGTCATAGCCATAACCCGTAGTCACCAAAACAATATGTTCGCCTGAAAATAAATTCATCGCTATATTTTCTTTGATACTAACTAGAATATTATTGGTACCAGTAACCAATAACCTATTATTTCTCAAGAAATTAATCATCTCGGCATCTGCTGAATTGATATTGACTATCGACATCTTTGATCCTACGATAGTCTTTAGTTTGTTAATTATTTCTTCTTTTTGCTCTACCGCAAGCTTTGGCACGAATTTATATTCTTTAAGATTACGATAAAATTTTACTTTGGTAAAAATTATATTATTCATCTTTGTTCTCCAATTTTTGAATTTGCTTCTTGATCTTGGCTGCATCTTCGTATCTTTCTTCTGCGACTGCTTTACGCATTTCATCTCGCAATACAGAAATCTTGTCTATTTTATTTTCAGATTTCTTTGGCTTAGAAATAACATCTTGCTTATGCCTATCATTCGGAGCAATGCGCTTGATTATTCTAGATATTTCTTCCCTAAATGCTTCGTAACAATTAGGACAACCAAGTTTACCTGAATTTTTAAACTCTCTCATAGTTAGTTTACATACAGGACATGAAACATTCTCCACCTTCTCTAATGGTAAAAAATGCGAGAATGCAGAAAACATATCATCAAAAATACTAGATTGAGTAGTAAACACTCCTTCTTGAATCGCACAATCACGACACAGATTAGTAGTTTGACTCACTCCATTCACTATTAGCGTAGATCTATATACGCTAGTACGACCACATTTATCACAATTCATATTTATTCTCCTTTTAGTTTTCAGTCTTCTTCATTAATTCTATTATTAGTTGTCTTATAATATTAGCGCGCAATACATCATCAATATTTATTGGATTATTTAGTGCTTTATTAGATACCATACTCTTGACAATATTGGCTTCTCTATCAGTTATCAATCTCCTATCTACTAAGTGATTGATGATCTGCGTTGACTCATGAATATTCATTGGTTGTCTACATATCTCTAGTACATTCTTTAGGAAATTATCATTATTGTCTTGCATTCTGACCACTTTGATATATCCACCACCTCCACGTTGACTCTCAACAACGAATCCTCGGTTGACGGTAAATCTAGTGTTCAGTACATAATTAATCTGACTAGGTACACAAGCGAAGAACTTCGCTAAATCATTCCTGCTCAACTCTATAAAATCATCATCATCTAGACTAGAGATTATAAATTCTTCTATCACGTCCGATATTGTTCTGCTCACCATTACCTCCTTTTGACTTTCTTTGACTTTCAAGTATTATAACACTATTATATCCAAATATCAAGAGAAAATGCCATATTTTATTAAAAAATTTAGCAATCTACTGTTTTGACTGCTAAATTTTTATAATTCACGTTGTTTTAACTCATCTTCATCAATTAAAATAGTATCACATTCTGGTACGGGAATTTCCCTTGATGCTCTAAAATGATGTAATATTATATACAACAACCATGTAATCGGCCCTAATGCTAGGTGACATAATAATACTACGATCGTATATATTATTGGTGAGAAATTGTATATCGTTGACAATACAGGAATAGGAATATTGGCAGGATTATCCAAGAACATAAAGTTAGCATTAAATATTATATTTAGAATTATTGCCAATATCATGAAGCATAAACAAAATAATACATATTTCAAGACATTCGCACCATTGATCTCAAAAGATCTAGTCACATATAACATAATGCCTGTATATACCATAGCTGAATGAAATAGCATTGAATATATACATTTATAATGAAATATTGGATATCCTGCGAATGATGTCGTAGGGAATATGATAAATGCTAATCCTGCAACTATACATCCCATAGCGAAGAATGACAATCCGCAATCTCTAATAAATTTTTGCGAAGACCAAGTACTCCATAATGAATAAATATATAGTGAACAGAAATATAGTGGCAACCAAGTCCTAACCTTAGTATAACCCTGCAACAGACTCCAACATATATCGAATATTTCGACTATAGTTACTACAATAGTTACTATTCTGAGATATTTGAAATACTTCTCTCTAGTAATTTCTCTAGATACAAATACCAATACAGCAATCAAAACAAGACATATAATAATGGATATTATATGTGTCGGTGTAAATAGTCCCACTGCTGGATATGTACCTTTTGCGCTAAACATGACAATATTTTATCACTTTCCTTAAAATATTACAATAATTTTAATATAAATTTTTCTAAAATTTAATTTTTTCTAAAGTGATCATATATCTCTTTTGCAGTCTTTTTAGGTAATCCTTTCACTCTCTCTAGATCTGACAATTCGGCATTTTTAATATTTTCAATCGTGCGGTATTTCGCAAGTAATGCTCTACGCATCGCTGGGCCCACACCACTAATACTCTCAAGTCCACCCTTATACATACCTTTAGCTCTTAGACTCCTATTGAAAGTAATGGCAAATCTATGTGCTTCATCTCTCGCTAACTGTACCAATCTCAGCGAATAACTGCCCTTATTTAGAATATACGGAGTGGATTTATTTGGTTTGAATACTTCTTCTTCCCTTTTCGCTAGAGATATTAGATCGTTGGAATAATTATATTTATCTAGTACTTCTACTGCTATTCCTAATTGTCCTTTACCTCCATCAATAATGATAAGATCTGGTGCAGATGAGAAACTAATGTCATCACTATTTAATTTTTCCATTCTTCTAGTGAGCACCTCTCTCATAGATGCAAAATCATCAATAAAATCTACTGTATTAATTTTAAATTTCCGATACATCGAGCCCGCTTTTTCTCCATTGATTAATACTGACATGCTCGCTACTGTATATGTTCCATAGGTATGAGATATATCATAACATTCTATTCTCTTTGGAGTATGAGTTAGGTCTAGATCTTTCTTGAGCTGTATAATAGCACCAATACTCGCATTTCGCTCTTTGGTGGTCCTATCTAGATTCTTCTCAATATGCATAATAGCATTTTTATGTGCCATATCTAACAATTTATATTTCACACTATCTATTTTAGGTTTAGTAACCGCCACCTTCTTCTTTGACTTGGTAGACAAGAATTTTTCTATCTCTTCACTATCAATATTTGGCAATATTATTTCATCAACAATTAGCGGGTTAGCAGTATAGTATTGCATAATAAATTGTGTATAAGCTTCGTTCTCGTCTAAAAAATTAAGAATATTGTAGGATTGCACTCCTTGAAGTTTACCGCCACGCACGATCAATACACACATTGCCGAATATTCTCCGCTGGTGGTCAGATAGAAGACATCATAATCTACTAGACTATCTAAACTAGTAATAACTCTTGATTGAAGTTTTTCTAGCATCTTTAATCGATCTCTTAATTGCAACGCTATCTCGAAATTCTCATTATTAGAAGCTATCTCCATCTTTTCTCTTAAGATTGATTCCACTTTCTTAGTATCACCCTTCAAGAACTTGATCGCATCGTCTACAATCTTCATATATTCATCTCTTGTTATCATCTTAGCACAAGGGGCATGGCACATATGCATTTCTTTGAATAGACATGGTTTCATTGCTTTCTTATTCTCAGATATTGCTAGTTTGCATTTTCTAAGCGGAAAGGCATAATCCATAATAGACAATACCTCTCTAGCGCTCACACCTGCCATGTATGGTCCGAAATATTTATCGTGTTTATTAAGCCTTCTAGATATCTCGAAATGTGGAAAATCTTCTTTCATATTGATCTTGATATAAGCATAGGTCTTGCTATCTTTTAGTAGAATGTTATAATAAGGTTGATGCTTTTTTATTAGATTGTTTTCTAGTGCCAACGCTTCTACTTCATCATTAACTACATAAAAATCAAAATCGACTACATTACTTACCATATTTTTTACTTTAATACGATCCTGTCTACGCAAGAAATATTGACTCACTCTTTTCTTGAGATCTTTCGCCTTGCCGACATATATAATGTTCCCATCTTTGTCCTTCATAATATATACGCCAGCATCATGTGGGAGTCTTTTTACCTTGTCTAAAATTATATCCATATTGTTAGTATATCACAAAATTTAAGTTTATTAAAATATTTTACTTACTCTTTTCATAATATTTAATATGAAATTTATTAAATCACATTGGCAAAAGTTAGTGAGCATGATATTAATGAGCATGTTGATATTATATGTATTATGTATAGGAATTATGAAGATCCGAAATATCGAAATATACCATAAAGACACATCGCAAATTAAGATATATGAAATATGGCATATAGAAACATTTGAAGGTGGCGGTAAGTCTAGAATATCTTACATAAACAACATAACAAGAACTATCGAAAAACAAAATCCTGAAATTATCTTCATGACAAAATCAATAGATCCTAATTTACTCGCTGATCACCTGTCTCAGTCTAAACCAGATATAATATCGTTTGGATATGGCATTGGTGATGATGTACTACCATATTTATTACCATTAAATAAGACCTACGATGTTCGTGATGAATTAGTAGATAGTGGAACGTTTGATCGAAGATTATACGCTCTTCCGTATATTATGAGTGGCTATGCTCTATTTAGACACTCATTAGATAGCACTTCATTCCATTGTGGGCAAAATAATTTTATTTCGCCAAATATTATATATGACACGTTATCTTATCAACCAATAGAGGTCGAATCTCAGTATGATGCATATAAGGATTTTGTTTATGATAAGAATACAATTTTGTTAGGTAGCGGTAGAGATCTATTCAGAATAAACAATCTTAATATTTTAGGACGAGCGAATGCGACCATTGAACCAATTAATTCATATACTGATCTTATTCAATACATCGGCATCACTCGTCAAGATGAAATCATTGAGAAATTTCTAATAGAATTATTTAGTATTCAAAATCAAAATTCTCTTGCCGACTATTCACTCTTCCCCGCATTAGATATCAAATTGTATCACAATGGAATATATAACGATATGGAGAACTCCATTAAGGAATGTCATGTGGCAAAAGTATTTTAACACTCTCTCAAATATCGAACTACGACCTAATGAATCAATCAAAAAATATACCACCATGAAAGTCGGTGGTATCATCAAGTTATTAATCATAGTATATTCTATAGACACACTACTGCAAGTGTGCAAAATGTGCAAGACACACAATATAAGGTATAGAATTATTGGACTAGGTGCTAATGTTATTTTTGATGACGAGACTTATAATGGCGTAATAATCATCAATAGATCTTCCAATATTATTGTAGATAACAATAGCATAATTGCCGACTCTGGAGTAAGCATTGGTAATCTAATATCACTCACTAAAAATCATGGATTATCAGGACTAGAATACTTCGCAGGTATACCCTCCACTCTTGGCGGAGCGATGATAAATAACTTAGGAACATTGTCTCACGAAATAGGATCTCTAGTAGAATATATTGAGTGTCATACTACCGACACTTTAGAAAAAATAATTCTTAGTCGTGAAGACTGTATGTTTGGATATCGTAAGAGCATATTTCAAAATCATGAATTCATTATCGCTAAAGTAAAGCTAAATCTCACAATATTGGATCAATCCTTAATAGATGAAAATATACGCTATGCTCTAGAACGAAAAATCTCTACTCAACCACTAGATCTACCAAACGCCGGTAGCATATTTAAGAGACTCAATGAGATAATACCGGCGAAAATAATAGATGAATTAGGACTAAAAGGAACTAGTATAGGCGGAGCAATGATATCTACCAAACATGCCGGATTCATCGTTAATACTGACAACGCTACTGCGAATGATATTCGTAGGCTCGTAGAATTAGTCGTAGATCGTGTATATAAGGAGAAAAAAGTATATCTTCCACTAGAAGTGGAATTTATTGATTAATTTGAAAAATTTGACCGCCTAAATTCATAAATGATTGATTTATTTTCTTTCGTGTGATATAATACCACCATAGGAGAATTAAATGGCAATATTAGCAGATTATCATACCCATTCTAAATATTCTAGAAATAATCATGGTAAAAGCACCATTGAGGATAATGTTCGCGTAGCCTATGAGAAAGGTCTTCGCCAAATAGCGATTACCGATCACGGTTTCAACCAAAAAAGATTTGGCATTCGTAGAAAAGATATCCCTCAAGCTAAACAAGATATCGAAGATGCAAAAGAACGCTACCCTATCGATGTCCTTCTTGGCGTAGAGGCCAACTTGATTTCTAGCAAGGGTGATATTGATATTCTTCCAGAGGATTATGAACATCTGGATATTGTTTTGTGTGGATTTCATAGAATAGTCAAGTCTACTAGCAAAAGAGAGCAACTCGGCTTCGTCATGAAGAATATATTATGCGAACTCACACATCATACTAGCAAGAAACAACGTGAGAAGAACACCAACGCCTACATCAATGCTATGAGGAAGTATGATATAGATATTATCACTCACTTGAATCATGTGTGCAAAGTAGACGTAGAGAAAGTAGCACGTGTAGCTAAAGAAACTAATACCCTAATCGAACTAAATGGTAAGCGTCTAGGCATGTCTGATAAAGAAATATTGACATGCTATGAATTGGGGTGTAAGTTTGTACTTAATAGTGATGCTCATCGTGCTAATCGTGTCGGAGATGTACATCTTGGTCAACAGGCATTACTTAGATTACGCATACCTACTAGCGCAGTAGTGAATTATAATAATTTACCAACATTCAAAAAGGAAAAACGAAAGAAAAGGAGTTAGTATGACCGACTGCAAATCGCAGATATTACACACCATACCCGAGAATAATTGTTGCAGTCTAGCCTATGCTAATGTATTACTTTTTTCGTCCTCTCACTTTGATAGAAAATCATCTAGTCTACTAGTATCAAGTGAAGAGCCTATTCTTACTAAATTAACAAAGATATTATTGAAATCTTATCCTAACATAGAATGTGAGAGTTGGGATAATTTTTTGATTATCAAAGGTAATATCTTTGAGATCATTACTAATATGAATCTAGATCAAATCATCAATCTAGATCTCTATCCTAATGAATGTGATAGACTCACAATACTAAAAACTTTCTTCTTGACCAATGGTAGATTTTATTACAATCAAGACAATAATAAAAATTCTAAAGGATACAATCTCGAATTCATATTTAGAGACGAGCAGTCTTGTGATTTAGTGAGTTCTTTATTATCTGAATTTGATTTTACACTAAGGAAAACCAAACGTCAAAACGTATATGTACTCTACACTAAGAATAGTGCTGTGATATGCGATCTTTTGGTACGGATTGGCGCTAGTTATACCGCATTAGACGTACAGAATAATTTAGCCATGCGAGAGATTAGAAATAATGCTAATAGGCAGAATAATTGCTTCGAATCTAATTTGGACAAGACTATTATGGCTAGTACCGAACAATTAGAAGCTATCAACTATATTCTAGATCATTATTCTTTGGAATATTTGAGTGAAAACTTAAGAGATGTAGCCCTTGCTAGACTCGCCAATCCTGATGTATCGCTCCAAGATCTAAGGACGATATTAAATAATGAAATCAGTCGTGCTGGCATTAAATACCGTTTGGACAAGATTATAGAAATATACCACAAACTAAAAGGAGACAACTAATGAAACCATTCGTACACTTACATGTTCATACTGAATATTCATTACTTGATGGCGCAGCAAGGATTAAAAAATTGGTAAAAACTGCTAAAGAATACGGTATGCCTGCTGTAGCGATAACCGACCATGGCAATATGTATGGTGCGACTCACTTCTTCGATGCTTGTCAAGACGCTGGTATCAAACCTATATTTGGTACTGAGTTTTATGTAGCAGATGACCTATCTAACAAAAATGGTAAACAAAAGTTAGCACACTTAGTATTGTTAGTAAAAGACGAACAAGGATACAAAAATATATGTAAATTAAATTCTATTGCTTTCGTAGATGGATTTTATTACAAACCTCGTATAGACTACAAAACCCTAGAACAATACCACGATGGACTAATCTGTCTATCAGCCTGTCTCGCGGGAGATGTTCCTAGACTAATTCTCGATGAGCAATATGACAAAGCAGAAGAACTCATTCTTTGGTTCAAGGACCTATTTGGTGATGACTATTATCTCGAGATCCAACACAATGGTATTGCGGATCAAGAGATTGTAAATGCTAAACTCCGTGAATACGCGAAGAAATTTGACATAAAGTTAGTGGCAACTAACGACGTACACTATATTAATAAAGATGATGCTGAGATGCAGGACGTATTAATGTGCGTATCAATGCAGAAGTTTGTTGACGATCCTGATCGTCTTAAATTCCCTACTGACGAATTGTACTTCAAAACCTACGATGAAATGTTAGCCGGCCTACCTAATGATGAAGACGCTCTCAATACCACTATTGAGATCGCCAATAAATGTAATTTTGAATTTGTATATGGACACTACCTATTCCCTCACTATGAGCCAGAAGGTGGATATAACGAAACAGTAGGCGCTACACCTAAAGAATATCTACTAAATGTAGTGGATCGTGGTGTAAAGAAAAAATATGGGGAATATACTGACGAAATTCGTGAACGTATAGCGACTGAGATCGGTATTATCGAAAAACAAGGATTCATCGAATATTTCTTAATCGTGTGGGATTACATCAATGCTGCGAAGAATATGGGCATCTCTGTAGGTCCAGGTCGTGGATCTGGTGCAGGATCATTGGTAGCCTACACTATGGGAATCACAGATATTGATCCACTAAAGTTTGAACTATTCTTCGAACGATTCCTTAATCCTGAGCGTGTATCTGCGCCCGACTTTGACGTAGACTTTGAAGATGCTAGACGAGATGAAGTAATTGATTATGTTAGCCGAAAATATGGCAGTGATCGAGTAGTACACATTATCACTTTCGGTACTATGGCAGCTAAGAACGCTATTAAAGATGTAGGTCGTGTACTTAGAGTGCCATACTCTGTTACAGACAAGATCACTAAGATTATTCCTAAATACAAAAGCCCTATTCTTCCTAAGGTATTTGGATTCCATATACCTAAAGAAGGAGATAAAGACTATGGCACTGTGTACGCTGTACCAGAATTAGTAGAGATGTACAATAGTGATCCTCAAGTTAAGCGTGTAGTAGATATCGCAATGAAGGTTGAAGATTTCCCTAGACAATCATCTACTCACCCTTGCGGTGTTATTATTGGTGCTGACGTCTTAGATAAGCACGTCCCACTCAGTCGAAATGGCGAAGATATTACTACTCAATTCGAAGGTGTAGATATGGAGCATCTTGGTCATCTAAAAATGGACTTCTTAGGACTAAGAAACTTAACCGATATTAAGGGTGCTATCAAGTTAGTCAAGCAGAATCATAATGTTGACATTGACTTCGATACCTGCACCTACGATGATCCTAATGTATTCAAACTAATATCCGTTGGTAATACCGATGGTGTATTCCAAATCGAGTCAGGTGGATCCAAGAAGTTCTTAAAAGAATTACAACCAAACTGTAAAAAAGATATTGTGGATGCCGTATCATTATATCGACCAGGACCAATGGATAGTATACCAAGATATGTACACAACAAGCATCACCCAGAAGATACCACATACGATCACCCACTACTCGAGCCTATTCTTCGAGTAACTTATGGCTGTATCGTATATCAAGAACAAGTAATGCAAGTGTGCCAAAAGTTAGCAGGATTCACCTTAGGTCAAGCTGATAGTATTCGTCGTGCTATGGGTAAGAAAAAAATAGCAGAAATGATGAAGTGGAAGGACGCATTTATTCATGGTCGTGATGAGTTTACTGACGATCATGGTAAATTCAACCCTGCTATACGTGGTTGTGTGAATACCGGCGTTAGCGAAGAGATCGCCAACAAGATCTGGAATGAGATGGAAGCATTCGCATCATACGCATTCAATAAATCTCACGCTGCTGCATACTCACTAATCACATATCAAACTGCGTATCTAAAGACATATTACATGCCAGAGTTTATTACTTCCCTACTCAACAACCGTATTACATTTACAGACAAACTAAAGCATTATATCGCATACGCTAAGAGTGAAAAGATAGATGTTCTACCACCAGATATCAATCTAAGTCAAGTATACTTCAGTACAGATGGCGAGAAGATTCGTTATGGATTGTCTGCCCTTAAAAATGTAGGTGTAGGCGTAATGGAAGACATAATCCGTGAAAGGACTGAAAATGGTCCATTCAAGGACTTTAACGACTTTATATGGCGTGCTAATACTCAGGCTCTCAATAAGCGCTGTATCGAATCTCTAATTAAATCTGGAGCATTTGATTCATTCGGCAAGACCCGTAGTCAATTAATGGCTGTATTGTCTATCATGGTAGATAGATGCATAGATAGAAAAAAGAGCGCCATGGACGGACAGATGAATCTCTTCGGAGACATCATTGAAGATACTAAATTATTAGAAGATAATGAATATCCAAATATTAATGAATATGTCAATACTGTAAAATTGCAGTACGAAAAAGAAATAGCAGGTACTTATCTATCGGGACACCCATTAGATACTTATCTAGATGAGATCAAAAATTTCACATTCAATTCTAGCTTCTTGCCTGACGACAGTGATGATGACTATCAAGACGAGGCAAATGATTTTGATTCGATCGTCGAAGATTCTGCTGATTTGTATAATGGTCTAAAATCTGGAGATATGATTACCTGTGGTGGTGTAATCACCGAGTTTAAATCACACCCTACCAAGACCGGTGGTCGTATGGCTTTCATGACAATAGAAGACCTAACTGGTAGTTTTGAAGTAGTAGTATTTAATAAGACATTTGAAAAATACAAAGATATTCTAAATCCTGATGCATTAGTGGCGATCAAAGGTAGATTTACTCTAAGAGATGGTAAGGCAAGTATCACCGCAGACGTCGTCGAATTATTAGAAAACAAGTCAGAAGAAAAAGATGATACTCTGCAAGTGGTAGAAGTATATAAGCCTAGAAAACTATGCTTAATTTACCCTATTAATGACGGCGTAATTCATAATACTATCAAGAATATCCTATCAGGATACAATGGTAGCGACGAAGTATATATTAAAGATCAACCAACTAATAAGTTGTATAAAACAAACTATTTAGTACAAATTCGTGAGAGTCTAATATTTGAATTAGAAACCATTTTAGATAAAGAAAATATTATCATAAAAGACTAAAAAATCCACATATTTGTGGATTTTTTAATCATCTTCTTCGATTTTTTGCTTGGTCTTTTTCTTATAACCAAACAACTTTAATTTACCCCTTGCAAACAAGGTAATAATCAAAATATATATACTACAAATACCAATAATGAAATATATAATTCTACTAAATACATTCGCCTGTGTGCCAAATAATCCCGCTACAAAATCATACTGCAATGCACCGATCATCAACCAATTAAGTCCGCCAGCACAGGTCAAAATAAAAGCAACTAATCTAAACATATCTACTCCTAGTTATATTTTGACTAATTGCTCATAATTTATTCTTCAGTATTGTATTTGTTTATTTCTTTCTCGATTCTCTTATATCCCAATGGAGATACTATATCTATCTTTTGATAAGGACATGCAGTATGACATTTATAACAAAATATACACTTGTCATAATTCACTTCTGCATACAATTCGCCAAACTTGTCATACTTCATCATGATAGCACCTGTAGGACATATTTTGCTACATACTCCACAACCTTTACAGATCTTGCTATCAATCTTCACCCTTCTTTGATTAGCATTAAAATATCTAGACCTATCGGATTTCGTCTCTAATGGACTAGATGTATTAAATTCTGATATAGCAAAGTCTTCTACAATGAACTTCTCAATCTTCTCGCCTACTAATCTATACGACTTGTCGATCTCGCATAATCCTCTCTCAGATGCCTGCTTCAAAATTGTATCCTTACTATCAATTCCGAGTATATCTATCACACTAGCATCTAGTGCGTATGGATCTGTGCTTAGTCCTATACATGACAACATTCTTGGTGTTTCTTGATTCTCTAAGGCAACAATACCATCTAATACGTTTAATACCATTTTGTTTTTTAATGCCTCTAGCATATCTATTATGTAGTTATTATAATCACCAAGATCTATTTGTCTATTCTTGATTAGTGTCTTCATTTCTCCAGGGATTAAACCAAATATATTCTGACATGCTCCACAATACCCTAAGTCAGCATCAATCTTGATCTTACCGACATTAATGATCATATCTACATGATTTATGACATCTAATAATTGTAATGATTTAGTCTTCTTTCCATTGGGTACTTCTAATCTAGTAGTAGCTAAATTGTGATTCAACTCACAGGTAGTAAGGTTGGCAACCTCTAACATACCAGTATTCAAATATATCTCTTCTAAAGTGTTAGTCGAATATTTCTTATATGGACTATCCGCTACCACACATGACACCCCAAAATCAGTAAGCACATGCACTAGTGCGGTAATAACGGCAGGATGACTAGTCTTAGCCATATCTGGTGATGCAGATTCTGGCAAGCAAGCCTTAATAAGAACTTTCATCTTCGGCCTGAACAAATTATTTAGTCGCAAAATTTCAAATGCTTCACGAATAGCATCTTTGATCTCTATTACATCATATTTCTCTATATAATCTAAAAATACAGCATTGCTCATACTATAAGAGTACAAAAATATATAGAAAATGTCAAATATTTTTTAATTACTAATATAGTGTAAAAAATTTAAATAATTTCATTAAGTATTAATATTGACAAAATTCTCATTCCGTGCTATAAAAAATATATGGAAAAACACAGAAACAAAGATTGGGAAAGACAAGTATCTTCCCTATATCGTATAGATCCTACAGCCACACTAGAAGAGTGTAAAAATTTTTCGCGTGAAAATATCTCTAAATATACTACTAAGATAGACAAAAATGCTACTTTCATAGAGTACGATCCTAATAGCAGTTTTTGTTTTTTAGGACGAGTAGACACTAATCTTGAGAATCCTTATGATCCTATTAATTATTATCGAGTTTGTGATAATAGAACATTCATGTCATTCTCTGTCCTTACTGAAAAAAACATCTCTCATTACAAGAATTCTGACAAAAACTATATGTTCATATACGATATGCCTGCAGAGGCTATCGTGCACGTATATCCTTGTGATGCAGATACTTCTAGTTATACTAGCAATGAAGAAGAATTAACTAAACTTCCTAGTATATGGATTACTCTTGATGAACTAAACGAAATCACACTTGATGCTAAAGTGTACAATCAAATCACCTGTAGAACAAAAGATAGCCATGGTAATCTAATCAAACCGGTAGGTCTACTAGTATTCGGTGAGATTACACAAGAGGCTCAGGCCGTAGCAGATAGATTTGGCATTCCGCCTGTGCTCATTCACCCTAAGAAAAACGCTGTGAATTATTCAGGCGATATAATGTACGACGAATTCGCAATGTATGGAGTATCTTCTACTTTAAGAAAAGCATTTGGAATTGACTTTATGGATAGATATTATATTGGTAAAGGCGATGATTATGTAATATAAGTGAGCAATGCTCACTTTTTTCATATTTTTATAATCTATTTGATTTAATTAAAAGAGTTAATTTTATTTGATTTTTTTATTATTTTATCATAGAATATAATTATGATAAAAATATGGGGAAAAGTAATCAAAAAAGAACGCATCAC
>JAZOUZ010000020.1:0-4384 GCA_045658505.1 Candidatus Onthoplasma sp.
CTTGGCCTCCGACTTAAAATTAAAAAGGAGTTAGAAATGAAATTTAGATGTGATGGACTAGAACTAAGCGACGCTATTAGCACGGTATCCAAAGCTATTAGCAATAAGACTACTTCTCAAATACTAGAAGGTATCAAGATGGTGTGTACTAACGATAGACTTACATTATCTGCTACTGATCTAGAGATGAGTATTGAGAAGACTATTAGAGCTGAGGTAGAGACCTCAGGTGAGACAGTTGTCCCTGGTAGATTATTTGGTGAGTATATTAGAAAACTTACTAATGAGCAAATTGAATGCGAACTAAATGAGAAAAATCAATTAAGGATTGCATACACAGATAGTGAAGGATGTTTGCAATGTATGGAGATTAGTGAATTCCCACAATTAAGAGAATTAGCTAAAGATAGTTTCTTCGAGATTTCAAAAGAAGATTTCAAGACTTTGGTAAATAATGTTTACTATGCTGTGGCACAAGACGATAGTAGACCGATCCTTAAAGGTATTTTATTTGAGATTACTGGTAATCAAATACGTGCTGTAGCGGTAGACGGCTGTAGATTAAGCATTGCTAACAAGACATTGGTAAATACAACTAGTGATTTCAAACTAATTATTCCTGGTAAAAATATCTACGAAATAATGAAGATGATGGATAATGATGGAAACATTAAGATTTATGTACATTCTAACAATATTATGGTAGATCTAGGTGACACTATTATTATCAATCGTCTAATTGATGGACAATTTATTAATTATAAACAAATTGTTCCAAAAGATTTTTCAACAACTGTAACAATCAATAAAGAACAATTAGAAGACGCTATCGATAGAGCTAGCGTATTATCTCGTATAGACAAGAATAACTTAGTGAAGTTTGATATTAAAGAAAAGAATTTGATGCTTACCTCTAATAGCGAGATAGGTAATACTAAAGAAAATATTACTGTAGCAGTGAAGGGTAATGACCTTAACATATCTTTCAACTCTAAATATTTTAGTGATTGTTTGAAAGTTATTGATAATTCTTATATCAAGATGAATCTGAATAGTCCTATTCAACCATGTGTAATTACTCCGGTAGAGGGTGAAGATTTCGTATTCTTGATACTTCCTGTCAAATCTAGATAATGTGCAGGTATTGTAGTTTTCTACTTAGTTATCCACAATATGTGGAAAAGTTTGTGTATAAAGACAATTCTTAATAGAGTTGTCTTTTTTGTAGTATTAAATATAGTTTAGCGTAGATTATTCTAATAAATAAATTAAGCTATTCTACTATCATAATAATAGAGTATGAAGAGTAGATTGCCACGCTACGCTCGTAATGACATAAAACAACTAAATTCTCCATTACATTGAATATGTCATCTTGAGAAAAAAAGAGATGTGAGGATCTACACTTAAATAATCACATCAATTGACAAGATAGACTGCTTGTGTTATAATAACCGACAATATGGAGGAATATATGAATTTGATAGACCATATAAAAGGGTTTTTACTAACAAAAGGACTTAATTGGAACGGCGAAATAGAATATGAGATTAAGACTAAGAAGGGTAAAGTCGCCGATTTTAGACAAGCTGAAAGTTATGACTTTGAAAAAGAGGGAGAAGAACAGACTATAATTATAGACTTTAATAAAGATGGTCAGATAGCATTGGAAGTAGCTATTGATTTAATTAATTTTAAGATTTTAGGTATTGCTCTAGATTATGGACTAACATGCTATGCCGGGAAAAATGATAAAAACGAAAAACTCTGCAGAGAAAGAGATTTATCTAATGAATGGCTTAAATATATGCTAGTAAATGGTGGACTAGTATATAGGACTGCAATAAAAGAATTATTAGATATGAAAAAAGTAGAAGCAAAAGAATTTCTGAATAAGCGCGTAAATGATTTAGATAGAAAGATTGGTTATCTAGAGAAAAAGAAAGATTATGAAAAACAATCATACGAAAATAAAATCGCCGATCTAAAGAAATTGGAGAAAAAAGTTGACAGTATTGAAATATAAGAAAAGGTTATCCACAGAAATTTTAAAAGTTGTGGATAACTTTTTTAATTTGTGGATAAAAAAAGAACTTTTTATTTGCTTTTAATTTTAGTTAGAGATAGAATTAGATCGTATTTAAGAATACAGAGAAAATGGTTATCTTAAAAACTCGGTACTCTAATAGGTGTATGTCTAGAAGGGGAAGAGGAGTGAATGGTTATAAGATTAATGATTGTGTAGAAATGTACAATCTAGCAAAAAGCCAAGTCACGACGAGGAGAGCTGTCAGAGTTCTTTTACCCTAAAAATTATCAAGTAATTTTCAGGGAACCCAGTCGAATTTGAGCACCTTAAGTTAAATCATTAAATAAAAAAATTAAGTGCAATACATGGAGAGTTGTCAGAGTGGTCGAATGTGTCGCTCTCGAAAAGCGATGAGGTGAAAGCCTCCGGCGGTTCGAATCCGCCACTCTCCGCCAAGATCAACAAAAGGAGAATGCATGGAAAATAAAAAGATAAAAACGAACAAGAAAAAATCTACAGAAGATTTGTCGTTTGAAGAAATCAATAAATTGACTATTGATTTTATTAAGGAAAATAATGTATCAACTATAGGAGCAAAGAAAAATGTTAAAAAGAAATAGACCAGACAACGTAGTTTTCTCACTAGATAGTGATATATTATTTGCTTTAGCATATTTACGAATGACAAAAGATAATCCTAATCTCAAAAGTGCAAAAGAAGAATCTTCTCAAGATGTGTTAGCCAATAAAGAAAAAAGAGCAGTGGCTGAAAAATTGATAGAATTATATGAGAATAGTGAAGTGGAATTTTTTGTTTCTCCACCTGTATACATAGAAGCTCGAAATTCTAAATATGCTACCGATTTTATTATAAATTGTTGTTTCATGCCACCTATAATAACTAATGATTCTGGAGAAGATGAGCTAGAAGGGGTAAAAGAAGTAGATAAATTAGCTAGAGAATATGTAAAACCAAGGTATTATATAGATAAAAAAGACGGAATAGAAAAGAAGACTAACTCTGCTATGATTAGTAAACCTAATGTATCTAATTTTGATCTATATGAGCCTACATCAGATGCATATATTATGGCGTGGAGCACTATCTATGGATTCGAATTATTGACCAACAATGCCGATCATTTCATATCGTATGGAAGATTTATAGTCGATAATAAAACTGGAGAAACTAAAAAGGACGCATATAGAAGAAAAGCAATCAGAGAAATCAACGAAAGAGAAGGGTGGATAGTATCTATAAAGAATGGTAAAAGAATGACTACGGCTCCACATGGATTGTTAGAATACGGATTTATTATAAATGGGGATTTGAAGGTTCATGCTCGTAATACAGGAGATCTGAATATAGCTATGCTTACTATTGATTTCTTAGAGAAGAATATCTTTGAACCACAAGATAATGAATATTATAGTAACGAAGAATATTTTGAAGAATCTGAAGTAACAGACGAAGAAGATGAAATTTCTTTAGAGAATTAATAATACTCGGAGATATTATGAAAGTAGTTGTTTTTGATTTCGATGGTACTCTGACTATTAGCCATGGTAATCTGTGGAAAAAGATATGGTGTGAGTTGGGCTATGATGTCGGCCCTATTTCGTATTATAGAAGTCTACTTTATAGTTTTTTTGAAGGGAAATTATCTCATAAAGAATGGTGTGAATTGACTCTTAAAGCATATCAAGAAAAAGAGTTCAATATCCAAAAATTCGATGAAATTATAGATACTATTGAGATGCAAAACGGAGCGATTGAGCTCATTAAATATTTACATTCTAGTGGTATCGAAATACATATTGTTAGTGGCAATATTGTATATGCAATCAATAGAGTGTTGAAAGAAAATGTTCAGTATATTTCTATGATCAAAGCGAATGAATTTATATTTGATAAAAGTGGTAAAATCACCGATATTATAGGCACAAAATACGATCACGAAGGCAAGGCTAGATATATAACAGAACTATGTCAAAATAAGAAAATAAAACCTAGCGAAGTATTATTCATAGGTAATAGTGCTAATGATGAATGGGTACATTTGTCAGGAGCGAAAACTATATGTGTGAATCCAGACGAAACCGATATTAATAATACTAAGGTTTGGAACAAGATCGTATATACCGAAAATCTTTTGGATCTAATTAAGGAGATACTATCGTAGGAATCATTAGAGATAGTAATCGAACAAAGGTAAGTGAAAAAGAGTAAAATGATATAATTTGTTTTACTTTTTTTACTTTTTATGTAAGAATATACATAATGGAAAAATTCCAAAATACATTATAAAGGAGAGATGATGGATTTAGTAGTATTAGCAGCTGGTATGGGTAGTA
>JAZOUZ010000021.1:0-8192 GCA_045658505.1 Candidatus Onthoplasma sp.
AAAACAGGGGAAATTAATTCAAAAAATATTATTCGTAGTATTGGCTATTAGTACTGCGTTTATTTGTTTGAGTTTTGGAATTAGAAAAGAGACTCGTGTATACGCTGTATCTACTAAGACTACAATAAATGATGTGGAGTATAGCGCGAAGTTTGGTGGAGATGTAATATTTACTGCTGAGCGAGTTGGTATTATTTCTGATAGTAGTGGTTACCATGCGGATCAGCCAATTGCTACCAATTCAGGAGTTAGTAAAGATGCTGCTAAGCGAGTGTATGCTGAGAACAATGCTCCGCAATACTACATTGATCTACCTAGTGGATCTATGTCCAAATCTGTAATTGACAATGGCGATGTGGTAATGATATATAATGATGCTAAGATCGGTGATCAGTATTACAACAAGAGTCTTGTTGGATATTCTGGAAGTAATCCAGCAAAAGTGTCTGAAGCAATATTAATATCGTTCGGTCAATTCGTATATAGTACATCTGAAGTCGATGGAGTAATTACTGAATCTGTAACCACTCCTACTGAGGGTACTACAGCAGGTATTTATCACCATACCACAGCGACAATTGCACATAACAATACTACGACTGATATAAAATTTAGAACTCACGATGTGAAAGATATAGGAACGTATTATGACTTCTCTTATTTAATCACTCAAGATGAGCAGAGTGCTGGATACTATAAAATAGTTATTGAAAGTTATTCAATCGGTGGAGAAAGTTTTAGTGCGGAATTTGAATTTTATTTATTGTTCAATAGTACATATTCTGCAAATATAGAAGATAACGGACATGAATACTCTGCTAAGCCAACACTATCTTGGTACAATGCAACAAATTATAAAGTAGAAGTGAATGGTAAGTCAACATTAGACAAAGGATTCTATAGATATTATGTAGGCAAAGATGGTGTAGATAGTAATCACAATGTTTATTATCCAACTCTTACCTATGACTACACTAAGTATTCGATGAATTATGATCATACCGCAAATAATAAGAAGACTAACTATAAGTATGAATTTGATTTTGAGACCGCTAAAAAGGTGAATAATTCTAATATTAGCGATAGTGCTCCTATGAGGTTGACTATTACTAGTGGACGAGATGGTGCTAATGTCGTTACAAAAGAATACGAACTAAATGCTACATATAGAAAAGACAATGCGAATAATCTAGTCTCAATAGTATTGACCGAACCAGGTACTTATACGTTCTACTATGATTATATTTATGCAGGATTCGTGCCAGAGGGTAGAGAGGCTCCAAATATGGCGGAGTATATCAAAATAGCATATTCTGAAGATCTCGCCACCAATGTGTCTATACACGGATTCGAATTAGAATATTCAAGATATGAATATCTAGAAGCAGAACTAAAACATCTAACTATTGCGAATAATACCAAAAAGATAGGTTGCATAGTACCAGATGGTGTGTTAGAGACAGAATTAGCTAGTTATAAAAATAAAGCTATAGGATATACTTATGAGTTTGACGAGAGTAATAATGCTAGAGTAGGTACAGTAATCTCTGACAAGAGCGAACAAGCTATGATTAGCATAACCGATGCAAATAGAGAATCATTGATGAAGACTATTAGTTATAATAAGGACGGAGATTCTAACATAGATACAATATTGGGAAGTATTAAAGATAAATATATTAACACAAACCAAGGATCATTGTGGTTCAAGTATAATGATAGTTTTGTAAGCGAAGAAGATGTTACTGAAGATGAGGAGGATAATACTAACGATAATTTATACAGTAAGTATTTTTATAGTCCAAATGCGATAGATAGTTATAAGAGTTTATTCACAGCGGTTGACAAAGATGATACTCGTCAAGGAGAGATAGTAGGAGACTACAAGTACATATCAAATGCTGCAGAATTCACTAATGCTACCACATTCAATAAGACTGGATATTATCTAGCGATTATTGGTGTGAAGACGGAAACAGGAAGTGTGTTCTGGCAAGTATATGCATTCAAATACACTACTGATACTATAGATGTCAATGTCAATGCGGTAGAATACAATGCTGACGGTAGTATCAAGAGTGCAGATCAAGTAGTAGGTGCAGGGAAATATACCGGAAGCGACGTACAGATCAGTTGGAAACCTGCTTCTAGATTTGAACGCGAAATCAAAGCATATTATTATGCTACTACCAACATTGACTTATCTATACAAGAAATCATAAATAGCAATAACCCAACCGACATAGAAAATAAAAATATACTAGGACAAAATATTGAGAAATCATTCTTAAAGTACTTAGTAGTACTAGAGAGCGTAGGTGGATCTAAGACTTATAGAATATTCACTATTGATAGACAGGATATATCTGGAATATCTGCTATTGCGGTGAAGAAAACATTTGCGATGAATGGTTATTATTACTCAGTAGAATTAAATAATGCTAACAAGCCAAAGGTTATATATAGTGGTATTACTGACTCTATGGCTACACTTACTTGGAATAACAAAGCAAGTGGTGCTAAGATTAGTGCAGAATACACCTTTACACCTTTCGTAAAGATAGAGAAGACAGATGATACTGTCAAAGAAATCAAGAATGGAAATGATTATTGGTATACTACCAATTATGAGTTAGGTAATACTATCGGTTCATTTGATTATGCTAGAGCAGAGAGTATGACCAATATTAAATACTCGTCTAGCATTATAGAAGATCAAGGTATATATGTATTCACTTTGACAGACGAAGCAGGTAATAGTTGTAAATACATGTTGGTCATTGATGGTACTGAAGCGTATTTCAAGATTGGCTCAGACTATCTCACTAATGCATCTAAGATATATAGTAATAATACTAATATTTATGTAAGTACTCATAAGGCATTTAAATTAGCCAAGCAAGAAGTAGCCAACAATTCAGAGCGCGGTATATTGCAAAACTTAATAGAGAAGATATCTAGTGGTGAATATAAAAATACCGAGTATTTCTCTGGTAACGGTACCAACTTTGGTAATCTAAAGAGTATATTTACTAGATATACCAATGATAACGAATATTATTTGACTATAAGAAATAATACTCTCAATATATATGACAATCAACAAACATTAAGAGAAGTAAAAGACATAATGTCGCTATCTAAAGATGTAGGTGGATATTATTACACTATGAACAAACCAACTAGCGGTTCATCGATAGTTAATACATTCTATTTATTAGGCGCCAACAATGAATATAGCGGTAAAACTAATAGTGCCGAAAACTCTAAATCGTATATCAAAGTGGAGATAAATACCGACAATTCATTAGGAAGAGTATTCGCTAGTGATAATGCGGGCGACTTCGAGAATGTATCGAAGTCTAAGATTGATAACTATCCACTCTCAAAGAGAGTGAATGCATATACTACCGATGGGGATAATTGGACAGAAAATAATGATAATTTTGCTAAAGCTACTAGTGCTAACTATGTAATGTTCAGCTGGATCGTGGGTACAGGAATATTCGAAGTAGGCGAAGTGAAATATCAATATTATCAACTAGATACTACTGCTGAATATGACGGTAATACTAGATATTATTCAAAATCTGGTTCACCAATCATTGCATACAACAATACTGCTAATTCAAGTGCGGGTTGTAGTGTAACGTCAGATGGATATGGAATATTAAAATTGTATCAAAGAACGGCTACTAATGATGGATTGTATGTTATCACTAGAACATATAAAGACAGTGGAAATGTGGACTATGGCGATGATAAGAAAATACTTAATTATTATTTCATAGTGGACAAGAAAGGAATATATGAAGTAATAGATCCTGCTAGAAATAATATCTATCTCAATGTATTAGGAAACGAAACTAAGACTAATGAGTTCACAGGAGGTACTACTCCTGATCAGCCATTAGGAGTGGGCGATAAGCAGTATAACTACAAAATATACTATGAAACTAATAAAGTACCAGCGACCTTATCAATACCTTTGGGTAAATATTTAGGATTAGATGGAAATAATACCACAGATTATTATGCAGGTAGATTGCGTTACGACTTGTACTTTATAGATAGTCATAAACAACTAACTAATAGACAAACTCAATACAAGATCGCGACAGGCAAAGTAGCCTCTAAACAAGATGGATATTTCACTATTAATCTTAGAGATGATAATGAAATGAAGAATAGTTTGACTGAGATTATCTCTAGATTCTTAGTAAAAGATAATAGTGGGAACGATACAGATTGGTTGGCTCTACCTGGTCGATATGTATTAGTATTACAAGATAATGTCTTAGATTCTAATGGAAATAATCATTATTTCGCTATGGGATTCGATATATCTATTACTAAACCAATCCCTAATGTAGAAATAGAGAGCGGATATAGTGCGGAACATACTGATAATGAATCTATTGGTACAGATTATACTCTGTATACTAGCAATGAATACGTAAAAATTGCATTACCTAAATATATAGCTGATGAATTAAAGGCTCCGCAAATAGATCAATATTATTTCGATATCAAAAAAGATGGCAATACATACTTATATTATCATTACAGTCTTGATCATAGCGGTTATACATCTACAGGTAAACTACCAGATAATGCATTGGACAAATTCGAGTCTAATGGATACACAATTATTGAAACGAAAGATGGTGTTAGATACTTATATCTTAAGACTGATATTAAGAATGAAGACGGTTCATGGAATTTGGATCCAACTACCTATACTATTACAGTCCGATATAAATTGAGTGATAACAATGTAGGCGATAAATATATCAATGCATATTACTATTACAATAATAGTGAAAGCAGTGAAAAAATAACATATTATGAAACCACATACACTATCAATATAGATCGTATAGCGCCTACTACTAATGTGAGTAATCTAATCAGCAATGATCATATTATCAAATATTACGATGAGACTACAGATGATTTCTTCACTCATTATGTATATGGTGGAGAGAATTCGCAGGCTAGATATACTTATCAATATAAAAACTATTATGAATCTGTGTTGAACAACAAGACAGACAAGAGTCTTATCTATGGATTTAGAGTAGATAGAGATACGGATTTATACTTTGATGATATTTATGAGATTAGATATAGAGTCTTCGATGCTGATACAGATTCACTAGGATTACCTATTGCTACTTCTACGGGATACACTACTATGATACCTAGTATCGATTTCAAGGATCAGTCAAGCATTAAATATTTAGATATGATATCAGTAGGTGGATATTATGAGATCTTAGAGATAGATCGTGCAGGCAATATGACTCAGTATGTAATATACTTAGATCTAGATACAGATACTGATCAAGATGTTGTGAATATCAAGTTCACAGTAGACACACCACAAAAATCTAATGATAGCTTAGAACTAGCAAATGATACAGTGTCAATATTCAGTATCGTAGCTGATAGCGCAGAGATCAAAGGTAATAAATTCTACCATATTAGCGTATCTAAAGATGATACTACTAATATTACGACTAACTTCATGACTGATATTGACAATCTAGACGATCAGATTGTAGGATTAATGAAGACTTTTGGAAGATATACTATTACTATTAGCGATGCTATAAGTGTTAAGATTTTAACAGTATTGAATTATTATGATAGAAATAGTAGTACACAACTCAATCCTAAAGATATATTCATGCAAGTAAATGGCGTATATCACATAGATCTATCTAAAGCAAAAGCTATAGATTTAGATACAGGTGCTACGTATTATGCTAAGCAGATAACGATCTACGAAGACAATATTGCTACCACTTATTATTCTAATAATGGTATCGATTTCTATTTAGACGAAAAATTTGAAGAGAAACTAGATAAAACTTTAATATTATGTAATGGTAATACTTATAAGGTATTCATGACTGACTCTATAGATCGACCATACTATACAATATTTAATCTAGATGGTAGTAGTGAATATACAGGTGTTGACAAAGAAGCCTCTAATAATTATTATCAAGCAGAAAACAATACTTATTATTCGTTCGGAGAATTCTATATCTGGTACAATACTAGAATATACGCTAAGAGTGATATTAAGATAGTGGGTGATGAAAAGTATGTTATTATAGATGATAGCCTAGGTATCATCACTATTACAAATAACAAAGAGAGCATTACTGAACATTTCCACATTTCTTTCTCAAATACTATCGATGGTAAAGTATATGCGGGAGATAATTACGATGTATTATTGGATACTAATGTAGGTAATGTTAGTCTAAAAGATAATGCCAGTGGAGATAGTTATATAATTCTTGAGGCATATAATGCTGAGCCGACTGGAGATCTGGAGACTATTACAGGAATAATGTCTCTCACTTGGACCAGATTAGTGAATCCATATTTCTCTTATGAATATATCCTAAGAGAACGTGTATCAAGTGATACTACAGAAACTACAACTTTTGATAATGGAGAAATATCTCAAACAATTAATACTAGAAGCAGTAGTGATGGTATATATTTCTTCGATATAAAGGTATACTCGAAAGATGAAAATAATACATATTTGGGATACAAACAATTCATCTTCAAAGTAAAAGGTATCGGTAATAAGATATACGATGTAATGGAAGGATATAATGTAGTGAAGTCAAATGCGACGTTTGTCTTCTCTGACTTGAAGGATTATTCTGCTAAGTTGACAGGATATCCAATGGATTCTAGAGTGGAATATCCTATGTATATTAGCACCAAAACACTTTCTGTAGAACCTATTAATCAAGGCGGTATTGAGGTCAAGAAAGAAACTATTACTTTGGCAAAAGATGTGCTCACTCTATACAAGATAAGTTTGGGTGATTATCCACAATATGTTTTGATATTGAATGTAAAAGATCTAATGGGTGCATTAGTGAGTGGATTGTCTATCGTGAGATCTAATGAAGATGGAGCTGTGCCAACTAGCATCAACGAAGATAACTATATGGGCATAGATGTAGTAGGAGCAGTCAGCGATACTATTAGTATATCTGGTATGGCTAATTCTGCATTAAATGCAGTAGAAGTATCTAGTAATATTATAAAGAAAAATAGTCTAATCATAGACATTTTCTACAGACTAGACAATACTAATTATACTAAAGTAGCAAGTAGAGAAATTGCATTAGATACTCAAAGTCAATTCTCTCTACCAATCATGGGTAATGGAGCATATTCATTCACAATACGTGATAAAGCCGGCAATGTGCATACTATAGAAGAGGTAAGCGAATTCAAAGTAAATATACTAAGAAAAGTCTCTGTAGCCATCAATGGCATGACTCCTGTCAATAATGCATATTATAATGGCGAAGTCGAGATGACTATTCCTTCTAGCAGTATATACAAGAATATTACAGTAACTGCGACTAAAGATGGTGAGCCGTATAATATAGAATATAGAAATCCTTATATATTCAGCGGATATGGATATTTCATAGTTAATATTCAGGCAGTGTACCATGACCACATTAAGAATGAAGATGTCGAACTAACTAATACTATTAAATTCTCTATCATCAATGAGAAAGAAGCACGTACTTCTATTGATCTTACTAATCTCAGTGCATTCCAGATCACAAAAGTGTTGGACAATCGTGGTAATGAATGTACAGATATATTCGTAACTAAAATAGTGAATCCTAATATTGACTCAGGCATGCTATTATCTTATGAAAGATTGATAGAACATTTCTCAGAAGACCTAGAGATCTCATCTGGTATGTATACATTCACTATTACATATAAAGTAGTAGATCAATACAATATGTATCCTACTAGTGAGATTACTTTCGCATTTGCTCTAAACAATGATATACCAGATATTGATTGTTCATTAAAAGCAGGCGAGAGTACTAAGAAAGGATTCAACATCTCATTCGATGCTAGTGCGATATATGAGCAGATCGGAGAATCATACATATATATCAATGATCAAATAGTAGCCGAAATTAACGAAACATCGGCATCAGGTCAAACAAAAGTATCTAGAACTTTCAAGGCCGATGGCACAGGTGATTATTATATCAAATTGGTAACCAGTTCAGGCACTATATTATCAAGCTACAAAGTAAGCATTAAAGAACCTCTAAATACATGGGCGATAGTTCTCATCGTAGTAGTGGCGGCTGTAGTGATCACTGTAGTAGTGG